>NZ_JBRRBV010000005.1:0-271933 GCF_056756445.1 Stenotrophomonas sp. STEN225
CGCCGGCATGGAACCCAGCGGCGAGAGCCCGAACCAGGAGCGCGGCATCGCGCTGCATGCTGCACAGGGCAAGGTGAGTGCGCGTGCGCACAAGAACCAGGCGATCGTGGCGGCCAAGACGCAGGTGCGCATCGCCAGTACCGAAGCGGACGTGCAGCTGTCGGCGCCGAGCAAGCATCTGCTGGCGACGGCGGCCGGCGCCTACATCCGGATCGAGGGCGACAACATCGAACTGGGCGCGCCGGGCAAGGTGGAATTCAAGGCGAGCCAGAGGGAATGGCTGGGGCCGGCGAGTGTGCCCGGTGAGGCGTCGAAGAACGAAGGGAAGCTCGCCCTGTGCCCGACCAAGGCGGCAAATGCCGAGCGCACGGGTGCGGCTGTCGTGGGAGTGGGCTGATGCCATGAGTTTTTCGCATAGGCACTTTCTCGAACATCCCATTGCGATCATCAGTGAATCCACACTTGGCCTGATCCCACTCCTGGCCCGGTTCCAGTGCCACAGCCTGGAACCGTCGGGACTTGCTTTGCCTGCCGGTGTCTGCCCGCATCTGGTCGTGCTCGATGGCGTGGATGCAGCACTGCGCCTTGCTCTGCTGGACGAGCTGGAACATCTTCATGTGGAGGGAGAACTGCGTGGGTTGCTGGCATTGCTTGGGAGCAGTGAGTCAGGAGAACGGGTAGCCGCGCACCTGCGCTCTGTAATGCTGAGACGCAAGCCCGGTAGTACGCGCTATTGGCTCCGGCTCCACGATCCGCGTGTATTCATGCATTTTCCCCGCATCCTTGACTCCCTCCAGCTGCGTGATCTGATGGGACCCATCAGCGTATGGTGGTGGCGCGATCCCGACCTCAATCGTTGGGGAAGCATCGACCGCCCAGCGGAAGCAGGACAGCCTGGCCAGGGCTGGACAGAGCGTCAGTGGGATGCAGTCTTCAGGATAGAACTGGTGAACCGTGTTGCGCTCGATGTGGTGCGCGCCGCCCCGCAGATGGCGGCCCATCCAGATCTCCACGAGCGCGCCGACGTGGCCTTGCGAAGAGCGATCGAACTGGAAGCGCTTGTAGTGCCGGAGGACCAGCAGGCATTCGCCGTGGACCATGTGATCCATGGAGAGGCGCTGTTCGCACACCCGGAAATGCAACGCTGCCTGCGCGACGTTCGCGAGAATGGCGCGACCTACGTCGGCGGTACCGTCGATCTGGACCTGTTCGCGCTCGCACGCGCCACGAATCCAGCAGCCCAGGCCGAACGCCCCTCCGGGCGGCACTGGTCGGAAAATGAAATCAAAGGAGTGAGAGATGTCTGACTTCAAGCCAGGTTGGTATATCGTCTCCGAACCGGATGCCGAGGGACGGACCACGCTCAAGTACTTCGCCGAGCGAGGTCTGGTCACCTGTGAGTGCTACAGCACGAGTGATGGCCGACAGATCTATCTCTGGGGTAACCGTGAGCGCCCGGCGGGACGAAAGGAGTCCTGGAAATCCACCTACAGGTTCGTCGCGACGGATCCCAATGGGCATTGGGACAACGAGAAGGTTGCTGCCAAGACCAACAAGGGTGCAGGCCAGGGGAAGGCGAAGGCGCTTTCCCCCTGTGAAGACCTGACCAAGCACTGCCCCGCCTGTGACCGGAAAGGCCTGCTGCTCATGCCATTGCGTTATGCGGTCGCGAGGGCGGACGTCAATGGCTGGGCGCAGGCCCCGAAGCTCGCTGGAAGTTTCGCCAGTGGTGGAAGCGCGGTGCCGCTGCCTGGAGCGCTTGCGCAATACACCCTGAGAACAATGCGCGAGGGCTACCTGTATGTGTTCAACGAGCGACTGGGTGCCAAGGGGTGGAAGGGCTACCTGGTAGATGCCAAGGGCTATCTTTCCGAGTTCGACGTGCACGCGTCGCAGCCTCCGACCCTGGAAGCACTGGACAATGCGCCATGCGGTCGTCGAGCGACATCCGAGATGGCGCGCTGCATACCCATTCCTGATGCGCACCTGCCTGGCAAGGTCGGCAACATCTGGATGGCGTTCTGCGATACGCCCTGGACCCCTGCCGTGCTGAAGGAGCACATGGACAAGCCTGCAGTGAGACAGGCGAACATGCGTGTGTTCGATGGTGCCGCGTGGTGCGAGTCCAAAGGCGCAGCAGCGCAGTCGCATGCCGCGACCCTTGCCGCGAATCATTCCAGCGTTGCGGAGTTCAAGGTGGGCGGGGATCTGTTCGAGCGGATGATGCAGCCGATCAGCTTTGCCTGGCCGCTCGGGCTCAACGCCGTGCAACAGAACACGTCACCAGCGTTCGCCGACTCATTGAGTCCCTTCATCAGTGCGGTTGGGAAAGTTCCCCAGCTGCTTGAGGCCGCCAGGCAGGCCGGAAAGGATATTCCGGTCGCAATGGTTGCGCTTGAGGATCCAATAGGCATTGCGATGGATCTGAATGCCCAGATCATCCGACGGACCCATGCATGGACCAACGAACCGCTGCGCCGCTGGAAGAGGGAAAGCGCGCAGGCGATTGATGCGCTCGCCATGGCGGTGCGGCACAACGTTGTCCAGCGCACGAGCGAGACACGCTCGACTGTGGCGGGAATTTTCGGAACATGGTTCCCCGCGCACTCCAGCGCGGTGTACCGCGGACGGAACCCGGGCGAGAAAATGGAGTACGCGGGCTACATTACCGAGGAAGAAGCTGATCGTCTCGGCACGGAAGCCTGGAATAGCGACCATATCGAACTGTTCGACAATGCCAAGAAGAAGAACTACATCGAGGTTGAGTACCCCGCAGAGCTCTCCGCATTCGAGAAGGCAACCATCGAGCCGCTCGATGCGGCCTACCTCTCGTGGATGAAGTCGGATCTTTACAGAAATCACTTCATCTACAATTTCGACAGGCGGAACATCGACAGTGGCGTGGCCTATGTCCACAAGGTGATGCTGGTCATCACCGATGCCACGGCACGCGCCAGCGTTACCCGGTTCCTGATGGATCGCCTTGGTGATGACCCTGAGAAGCCAGGCTCCGTCGAGGTGCGTGCCCTGGCAGCCAATCAGGAGGAGATCATCAAGGGGTGGGCAGCGGCTACCAAGGAGGGGGCCATGAAGAAGGATGGCGTCAGCTGGGCGGATGCGTCCGAGAAGATCTGGGGCGTGTTCAATTCCGTGCTGACCAGTGATGGCTACAAGGCGGCGATGGCTGGTGGCCCTGCGCCGGTTGGCGGAAAGTGGATGGAGGTGGCGATGAATGCCATCGCCAAGTACGCGTTCCAGATCAGCGGCCCGGTGGTCTCGAGACTGAATGGATTCGGCAACGGTGCGGTGGGCTGGGTGGCGGCAAAACTGCCAGAGCGACGCATCATCTCTCTGCTGGGGGCACTCGCCAAGACGGAGGATCCGAACCGGCGATTGAGGTTGATCGACCTGCGCACGGAGGCGACCCGCAAGCAGGCGACCCGAATGGTGGCCTCCGCGCTGGCAAGCATTTCCGGCGGAAACGAACAGCAGTACCGCAGCGCCGTGCGCGCATCGCTTGATGGAATCCAGGATGCGCAGGGGCGGCGCTATCCGTATCAGGCCCTCATGTTCGTTGACGAGGGCGAAGCACAGCGCCTGACCCAGTTGCGGGGTGCACAGCTCGATGCGCACATTTCCCAGTCGGTGATCGTGCGGCACGAGGAATTCGATGCGCTGCTGCAACGAAATGTCAGGCGGGTTTTCGATCTTGATTTCAAGGCCGGCGTCGTCTCGAACATCTTTACCGCCTTCAGCCTCGGGCGAGCGTGGGATGAGATGAAGAAGGCGAAGCAGGAAGAGAAGGACGTCAAGATCGTCAACTTCGCAGGTGGCGTCGCGGGATTGACTGGCGGTCTGATGGAGCTGAGCGCAGGTGTGGCGAAGAAGCACCCCTGGTGGGTTGGCACCCACGGCATCAGGTTGCGGGCACTTTCCGGACAGCTGAGCACAAGGGCGGGGCTGCTGGGAGGGCTTGGAAAGTTCCTTGGCGCCGCGGCGGGATTCATTGGCGGCACGCTGAACATCATCGACGGCTATCAGGACATCGGTCTTTCGCGAGGTTATGGCATCTGCATGATTGGCCTTGGTCTGGCCAGCATCATCGCCGCCATCCTGCTGTTCACTACCTTCGCCTTCGTCGGCTTGATCATCGGCCTGGTGGTCGCGATCATCACGTTGATTGTCGGCTACTTCAAGCCGACGAAGATACAGAAGTGGCTTGATGCCTGCTATTTCGGAAAGCACAAGAGCAAGAAATTCGAGGGTCTCCAGCAGGAGACAGAAGGCTTGAAGGCACTGAGTGAGGCGGATTGATGTACAGCGGCTGGATGCGCAGTTTCCCGACGGATCGCTTTCTCTCGGCACAGGAGAGCGCCTCGCGTTTCGATCCTCGGATCGCCGAGGATGTCGCACCTGACGAACGTGCGTCGTTGGTTCATTTCAACTCGACCTACATCGATCTGATCGACCGAAGGTTCCGCCTGCGCGGAATGGTCTCGACCACCATGGTCCTGCTGGGGACGCTGGCCCTGTTCCTGTTCGGTTTCTTCCTGCTTTTCACGCTGGTGATCCCGAACCTGGAAGGCGACTTCTGGGACTGGGTGATGTACGCCATGGTCGGCGTGTGCGTGGTCGGTGCCCCGGTGCTGTTCTGGCACACGACGCTGCGCTACGAGTTCTTCACCTATGTCTGGTATCCGACACGGTTCAACCGGCGCAACCGGACGGTCTATTTCTTCACGGGTGGGGAAGAGGGCGCTGTATCCGTCCCATGGGATGAGGCCGTGTTCTACATCGGGCAGGGGACCAGCCAGGCCTTCCTGCGCGACCTGCGCTGCAGCATCCTTGAGGATCGGGTGATCAAACGGACCTTCGCGGTGGGCCATTACTTCGACGACGAACAGAAGATCCGCGGCATCTGGGAGTTCATTCGCCGCTACATGGAGCAGGGGCCGGCAGAGGTGGTCGATACCATCGAGGGTCGCCAGATGAACCTGTCCGTGACGCCGTCATGGCGCAACTGCTACCTGTTCGTGGTGGCCAGTCTCGGTCCCAGCCTGCTGGGCGCACGCTTCATCCTGATGCCCTTGCTGCTGCCCCTGGTGTTGTGCCGATGGCTGGTCCTTCGATCCTGCCGCGCGCCCGTGTGGCCACAGTGGGTGGAAGACGAGTGCGCAATCGATGCCAACGATCCTCTTCGGCTCGTGGAACCCGAGGTGATGGCGCAGTTCGAGCCGGATCGGCGTCCGCTCTGAGCGGGCCGCTGCGGCAGCGCCCTGCCTGCGTCAGCAGGCAGGGCTCGGGATCACATCGCCGGGCAGGCCGGATCCTTGCCGCTCACCGCCGCACAGATCCTGCGCCGGCAGTCCACGCCTTTCAGTGACGTAGGGCTGGGGCAGCTGCGCAGCTGCGCCTGGATGTTGGATTCGGTCGAGGCGGACTTCTTGCTGGCCACGCGCTCGAACGCGGCGCGCTCGTCTTCGGCGCGTTTGCGCTGGTCTGCTTCGATCTGGGCGATCAGATCATCCATGCTTTGAGGCTGGGCCTTGGCTTTTGCCTTGGCCTTGTCCTCTTCCTTGATGATGCCGAGCAGGGTGCCGAGCAGATTTTCATCGCCCTTGCCTGCGGTACCGGCGGCGCGACTGCTGCGTTCACCCGGCTGGGCGCCCCGTGCCCGCGTCGTTGCAGCGGTGCCGGTGGTTGCGGCAGCGCCCGCAGCAGCGGTTGCCGCGTCAGCGGCAGGAGCGGGTGGGCTCCCGGCGGTGGCCGGCAGCGCCGGCTCAGACGGAGAAGCGGGCGCATCGACGATCATCGCGGCGCCTTCACCCGGTGCCACCGACGGGGCGTCCGGGTGCCCGGTCACATGGCCGGTGTCGGGTGTCAGTGAATACTCGGACGGGTCGCTGTAGTCATTACTACCGGACAGACCCCAGGCGGTCAGCCCGGCGATGACGACCACGGCACTGGCCAATGCCAGCCACAGGACCGTACGGCGTTTGCCGCTGGACGGCGCGCGTGCGGCACGTGGCGACGCGGTTGCCTGCCGGCCCTCCATGTCTGCCAGAATACGGCCCGAATTCGGGGCCTGGCCCTTTGCCTGCGCTCCCCCTGAGAGCAGACTTGGCCGATTGATTCCGCCATTATTCAAGTGCATCCAGCCCTTGGTTTGAGTCGGCAACTGCCGAAGCGAATTTGCGCATTCTTAGTGAAAGCGGTTGGGGCGTCAACCAGATCGCGTGTCAGGGAGGACCGGTGTTGCCAATCGTGGTTGCTGCCATTGCCGTCGTACTGTTGGTGGCTGGCGTGTGCTGGGTACTGTTGTTCCCCGAGACGGTCGAATCGCTGCGTCAGGCGATCGCGAAGCGTCTGGGCGGATTCCGTCGTCGGGCGGGGCAGGTCGGTGACCGGGTCGGCCACGGCGCCACCCGCGTGCGCAGTGGGGTTCGTGAAGAGGTCGGAGCCGTGCACGGCGCACTGCGGCGCCACTGGCTCATTCTGGTTGTCGCCGCAGCGTTGCTGCTGATTCCTCCAATTGTGATATTCGTCACGCGGCAGACCGTGGTGCTGGAGGATTTCAGGGGCGATGATCTGGCGGAATCGAGTTCGATGGTCGCCCAGCTGCTACGCGGGGAGCGGCTGACGCCGCCACCGCCGCCGCCGCCGGAGGTGTTCACCACTGCCGAAGTGCGTCGTCTGCGGCCTGAAATCGTCACGGCTGATCGCAAATGGGGTCAGATCGATCCCGATCTGCAGCAGCGCGTGCTGGCCATCTATGAGGTGATGCGACGCCAGTACGGTTACGAAATGGTGCTGATCGAAGGCTATCGCAGTCCGCAGCGGCAGGCCGAACTGATGGCCGGTGGCAAGGCGACCCGGGCCGGTGCCTGGCAGAGCTGCCACCAGTATGGGCTGGGCGTGGACAGCGCACCCATCCGCGATGGCAAGCTGCAATGGGACATGGAAGATCCGTGGACCCGGCGTGGGTACTTCCTGTACGGCGAGCTGGCTGAACAGGCGGGCCTGGACTGGGGCGGAAACTGGCGGAGCATCAAGGACTATGTTCACGTGGAAATGACGGACCGCTGCCGCGCCGCCCGGGTGGCAAAGCGCGAGGAACTGTCCCGTCAAGGGTGATAACCGCACGGCGGTACTGGTATGGTTACGCCGATGGCCTGCGTCGTCGGGGGAACCGGGGGGCGATGGAACGCCGGGTCACACATGGATCAAGGAGCATGATGGATGGCACGACCGTTTATCGTCGTCGGTGACCCGCTCAGCCACGGAGGGACCGTGGTGGCGGGCACCGGACAGACCGACATCAATGGCAGGCCGGTGGCGCGCGTCGGTGATCGTGCGTTGTGCGCCGTGCACGGCGCCACCACGATTGTCAGTGGCGACGCGACAGTGCTCATCGACGGTCAGCCGGTGGCGCGCGACGGCGACCGCACCGCGTGTGGAGCGACGCTGGTCGCTTCACAGGCCATGACCGGTCTGCGTTGACCTGCGCGGTCGACAGGAGCAGCGCATGGAGCAGGGCAACTGATGGCAGGATGGCTGGGCAAAGCAGCTTCGGTGGTGATGATCTTCGTCGCCACCTGGGGCGCGACGATTCTCTACTGGCGCAACAGCGGCACGGTACCGACCGGCATGCAGATGCTGGCCTACCTGGGCCTGCTGCCCGTCGGCCTGAGCGGTGCCGGCTTCATGCTGCGTGGCGCCGCGCGCCGTGGCGTCGATGCGGCGCTGGACAAGGCTGCGGCCAACGATGGGGAGCCGGTCAAGGGCAAAGGCGAAGCCGTCGCGACGAAGGTGATGGTGCCGCCGTCGGTGGCGTTGATTGCCGGTGGCCTCAGGCTGGGTGTGGATCTGGATGCCCAATCATGGCTGGCTGCTGCCGCTGCGCCACCGCGTCCGACGCTCGATGGCCGCTTCCGCGACAATTACAACCTGCCGGTGCGCATGAGCGCGGCGCAGGACCTCGATGAGTTCCTGGTGCTGCAGGCCCGTCAGGACGGCATCGACACCGCAGCCCACGAACGGCGTGCGCTTGCCCTGCTGCAGCCGGTGCTGGAGGAACTGCTGGAGGCAGCATCCGCGGCGCTGCCGGAAATCATGGCTTCCGAGGAAGTGGTGGTGGCCGGTCTGCGACGTCGCGACGAACAGCGCGTGGAGAACGTACTGAGCGTCGAGCTGCTGGTGCCGGGCAGCTGGTCCGATGCGCTGCGCCCCTGGGTGCAGACATGGCTGCTGGAGCAGGCGCGGATGGCAGGCATCGATGCGCGCCGCTTCGATGTCCGGGTCACCTCGCTGGACGGCGCACGCGAGGTGTGGCCGCACCTGCAACGGGTGATCGACGCACTGGATCAGGGCGAGCCACGCTGGCACCTGCTGGTGTCCGCGTCTTCTTCGATCGATGCCGCCATCGTTTCCTCATGGCAGTCCTCCGGTGTGCTGGCAACCGCACAGAATCCGGATGGCCGCATACCGGGCGAGGGTGCTGCCGGCGTCCTGCTGGCGAGCCGGGGCGTTGCCCATGAAGGCGACGCGCGGCTGTGGCGCCCGCAACTGGTACGCGCCGAGCAGATCGAGGCAACCCGGCCGGCCGAACAGCGCCGTCAGCTGGCGACGCTCGCTGCGCAGTGGCAGCAGACGCTGGGCCTGGAGGGCGCACAGGCCCAGTTCGTGCTGCATGATGCCGATCACCGGGGCGATCTGATGGTCGATGCCGCCGCCATCACGGCGTCGCTGGCTCCCGACCTGGACTTCAGTCCGCAGAGCCTGGCGCTGGCGATCAGCGCAGGCGAACTGGGCCCGGTGCTGCCGTTGGCGCAGCTGGCACTGGCCCGCGCACAGCTTGACCGCCAGGCCGAGCCGGTGCTGTTGCTCGGCGTGGCCGACAACCAGCAGCGACTGTTCGGCCTGGTCGACCCTCTTCCTTCCCCGACGCAGGCGGCCGATGCGCCGTCGGCCCCCTGACTTCCTGGATCCCTGCATGAGTTTGAGCAATTTCAGCTACTACCTGCGCGACTACCGTCTCTGGATGGTGCTCGGCCTGGTCGGTGCCGCTGCGCTGGCCCACTACGGTGAGGCCGAAGCACGGCAGATCGGCATCTGGGTGGCCATCGTGCTGGCCGGCCTGCTGGTGCTGGCGCTGCTGGTCTGGATCGTGAAGCGGATCCTGGCCCGTCGCGCGGCCAAGCGCGTGGAGGCGATGGTCAAGGATGAGGCGGACAAGGCGGTAGCCACCGCTCAACCCGCCCAGCGTGCCGATACCGAGGCGCTGCGCACGCGCATGATGGACGCGGTCAAGCAGATCAAGTCCTCGCGGATGGGCGTGCTGAAGGGCAACGCCGCGCTGTACGAGCTGCCGTGGTACGTGATCATCGGCAATCCGGCTGCGGGCAAGAGTACGGCCATCCTCAATTCCGGCCTGCAGTTCCCGTTCGAGGACAACCGCGGCAACGTGGTGCAGGGCATCGGTGGTACCCGCAACTGCGACTGGTACTTCACCACCAACGGTATCGTGCTCGACACCGCTGGCCGCTACTCGGTCAGCGTCGAGGACCGCATGGAGTGGCTGACCTTCCTCGGCCTGCTGAAGAAGAACCGCCCGCGCGCACCGATCAACGGCGTGATCATCGCCGCCAGCCTGGCCGAGCTGTCCGGCAGCAAGCCGGAGTTCGCGATCGAGCTGGCCAAGAACCTGCGCCAGCGCGTGCAGGAAATCACCGAGAGGCTGGAAGTGTTCGCGCCGGTGTACGTGCTGTTCACCAAGGCCGACCTCATCGCCGGTTTCAGCGAGTTCTTCCGCAACCTCGATCCCGGCGAGCGCGAGCATGTGTGGGGTGCGACGCTGCCGTTCGACGTGCATCAGCAGGGCGACGCGCTGGCGGCATTCGACAGCCATTTCGACGAGCTGGCCGAAGGCATCAAGGAAATGAGCCTGACCCACATGGCGATGCAGCGTGGCCGTGAAGTCTCGCCTGGGCTGCTGTCGTTGCCGCTGGAGTTCGTCGGCATCAAGCCGGCGCTGCGCACCTTCATCGCTACGCTGTTCGAGGACAACCCCTACCAGTTCAAGCCGGTGTTCCGTGGCTTCTACTTCTCCAGCGCACTGCAGGAAGGCCGTTCGGTGCATCACGCGTCCGAACGCGTCGGCCGCCAGTTCAACCTGGAGCGCGGGTCCAATGTCGATGAGGCGCCGACCGGCCATACCGCGTTCTTCCTCAAGGACCTGTTCCGCAAGGTGATCTTCGCCGACAAGGAACTGGTCCGGCAGTATTCCAGCCCGCACCAGAACCGGCTGCGCTATGGCGTGTTCCTGGGCGCAGTGGGTGTGCTGGCGCTGGCGCTGGGCCTGTGGACCTGGTCGTACACCACCAATGCCCAGCTGGTGGCCAATGCCACCAAGGACCTGGATCAGGCCGTGCGCGTGCAGAAGGACCGCATGGACCTGAAGTCGCGCATCGATGCCTTGCTTCTGCTGCAGGATCGCATGGAGCAGCTGGACCGTTATGGCAAGGAGGGCGGCATCACCACCCATCTGGGCCTGTACCAGGGCACCGCGATCCGCGAGAAGCTGCTGCGTGAGTACAACCACGGCATGCAGCAGGTGATGCTGGCGCCGACCGTCTCCAATCTGGAGAACTATCTCGGCCAGGTGGTCGCCGAGCGCGACAAGCTTGGCCAGGGCAGCAGCGCTGCCGCCGAGAGCGAGGTGCTGTATCAGAACGCATCGCCGACCAGCACCAACGATGCGTACAACGCACTGAAGACCTACCTGATGCTGGGTAATCCGAAGTACGTCGAAGGTGCTCACCTGTCGCAGCAGCTGACCCTGTTCTGGCGCACCTGGCTGGAGGCCAACCGCGGCCAGATGAGCCGTGAGGAGATGGTGCGCGCGGCCGAGAAGCTGATGACCTTCTATGTGGCGCAGGCGGGCCAGCCCAGCTGGCCGCAGATACAGAACAAGGTCACGCTGGTGTCCGACACGCGTCAGGCGCTGGGGCAGGTGATGAAGGGGCAGCCGGCGATGGAGCGCGTGTACGCGCAGATCAAGGCACGTGCCGGCGCCCGCTTCGGAACGACCACCGTCGACAGCCTGGTGGGTGTGGAGCGCAACGGGCGCCTGATCAACGGCAGCTATGCGATTTCCGGTGCGTTCTCGCGCAAGGCGTGGGAAGAGTACGTAAAGGATGCGATCAAGGAAGCGGCCAATACCCAGCTGAGCACCACCGACTGGGTGCTGGGTACCACCGAGCAGAGCGATCTGTCGCTGGCCGGCAGCCCCGAGCATGTCTCGCGCGAGCTGGTGACCCTGTACAAGAACGACTACGCGCGCGAGTGGAGCAAGTTCGTGCAGGGCCTGAGCGTGGCCGAGTTCAGTACGTTCGACGAGGCGGTGGCCCGCATCAACAAGCTGGGTGATCCCGGCAACTCGCCGCTTCGTGTTCTGCTGGAGCGCATCAACGAGGAGACGGTATGGGACAACCCGCCGGCGCAGGCGCGTTCGAGCAAGGCGCGCAAGGGCTTCGTGGCCTGGTTCCAGCGCACCATCCTGCGCAAGGACCCGGCAGCGACGGCCGCCGCGCAGCCGGTGGGTCCGATCGGCAAGGCGTTCGAAGGCATCGCGCGGCTCACCAGTGAGCGCGGCGATCAGCCGGCAGTGATCACGGCCTACTTCGAGACACTGGGCAAACTGCGTGCGCGCCTGAATGCCATCAAGAGCCAGGGCGAAATCGGCGTGGGCACCCGCAAGCTGATGCAGGACACCTTCAGCAATGAAGGCTCCGAACTGAGCGCGGGCCTGGCGCTGGTCGACGAGCAGGTACTGACCGGGTTGGACGAGAAGCAGCGCGAAGCCCTGCGCCCGCTGCTGCTGCGCCCGTTGACCCAGACTTTCAGCGCCCTGATCCCGCCGACCGAGGAAGAGGTCAACAAGACCTGGAAGGCGCAGGTCTATGACCCGTTCAAGGCACGCATCGGGCAGCAGTACCCGTTCAACCTCAACTCGGATGTGGATGCCGCACCGAGCGACATCGCCGGCATCTTCGGCGCCAGTGGCAGCATTGCCGCCTTCAACAAGGACGCGCTCGGCACGCTGGTGATCCAGCGCGGTCCGCTGCTGGAGACCCGCCGCTGGGCAGGGCAGGGTGTGAACCTGTCGGCTGAGCTGGTTGCCAACTATGGCAACTGGGTGAGCGGCTCTGCCGCCGGCGCGGCGCAGGACACCACGATCTTCGAGATCCTGCCGTCGCCGGCTGCCGGCGCGCTGGAGTACAGCATCGAGATCGATGGCCAGGTGCTTCGTTATCGCAATACCCCGCCGCAATGGACCACCATGCAGTACCCGAACGCGGGGCAGGTGCCGGGCGTGAAGATCACGGCGGTGACCGGCGATGGACGTACCGTGGAGGTGTTCAGTGCACCGGGCGCGAACGGCTTCAACCGCCTGATGGCCGAAGGCGAATACGAGCGCCTGGATGATTCCAGCCGGATCACCTGGAACGGCAATGGTGTGGCCGTGACGGTGGAAATGCGCATCGTCCGCCGGGCCGGCAGCGGCAGCGAGGGCGGTGGCGACTGGCAGCGCGGCCTGCAGCTTCCCGAGCGGGTGGCCGGTGGTACCCCTGCCGCGCCCGCGCCGGCAGCCACCGCGCCTGCTGCGGCGCAGACCACGGGAGGTGCGCGATGAGCCGCGTCGTCAGTGCCGGAGTTTCCTACTTCGGCAAGGTGCCGTCGCGCGGTGATTTCGTCCGTGCGGCCGACAATCACCAGCTGCTGGGCTGGCTGGACCGGTGGGCGGGCGAGAGCCTGGAACTGCTGAGCCAGAGCCCGGACTGGAAGCAGCGCTACGACGAGGCACCGGAGATCCACTACGCGTTCCTGGGTTCTCGCAGCAAGATGGTGCTGTGCGGGCACTTCCTGGCCAGCCGCGATTCCTCCGAACGCCGCTTCCCGCTGCTGTCCGCGCTGCGCCTGGATGCGCCGGAACCGTTGCCGTTCATCGGCCGCAGCCCGCTGGCGATGTCCAACGCCTGGTCCGGACTGGCCCGCCTGGCACGCCAGGCCTACCAGGAAAGCGACGCGGCGCAGGCGCTGGCGCAGCTGGCGGACGCACGTTTCAGCATCAGCACCGATCCCGGTGACTACAACGGCAGCTTCCAGGACTTCCTGGAGAGCACCTCCGTGGCAGACCTCGAGTCGCGCCTGCGCGATTCCGGTCACGGCGAGGTGGCGCTGCGACAGGTGCTGCCGGCACTGGGCCTGCTGCTGCAGCCGGTGCTCAGCGGGGGCGATGTCAACATCGACAAGGCGCTGGTGTTTCCGCTGGTCCGTGACCCGGCCTATCGCCCACTGGTGGCGGCATTCTGGCTGGATCTGCTGTCCAGCTTCGTCTCCCGCGGCGATTTCGAACTGGCGGTGCTGATCCGCAACGACGCTGCGCCGAGCATGATCGTCGGTTTCAACGGCGCCGACCGCCAGGTGCTGCGTGCGGTGCTGGACCCGGCGGAAGCCGGCGACTTCCTGATCCGGATCCAGCATTCGGAATGGGTGGACGACTATCTGCGCGGCGATTACAACCTCAACCGCTTCGGCAGCTTCCTCGACCGTGACGATCTGGCCCTGGCCACCGCACGCAAGCTGTTCGGCGAGACTTTCCTGGGAACCTGATGATGCGCTTGTGCAACCCTCTCTCCCTTGCGTTGCCGCTGCTGCTCGCAGCCGTGCCGCTGGCCGCGCAGAACGCGCCTGCTGCGGCACAGGCTGCCACCGAACGACCGGTGGTGATCGAAGGCGTGGTGCCTGACCAGGCGACCAAGGCCAAGCTGCTGAACAATCTGCGTGCCGTGTATGGCGCCGAGCGCGTGGTCGACCGCATCCAGGTCGAGACGATCGCGACCCCACCGAACTGGGGCGATTACGTGGCGGGCATGATCAATCCCGGCTTGAAGCGGGTGTCGCCCGGCAAGCTGGAAGTGAACGGACAGGCAGTGCGGATCACCGGTGAGGTCGGCAACGAAGCGCTGCGGCAGCAGGTGGCCAGCGACCTGAGTCTGGCCAGCAATACCAGTTACACCGTGACCAACGCGCTGAAGGTCGGCTCGCAGCAGAACGTGCTGGACCAGACGCTGGCCAACCGCATCATCGAGTTCCAGAGTGGCAGTGCGCGTCTGACCCCGTTCGGCATGAGCATCCTCGACGAGATGGTCGCCAAGATGGCGCAGATGCCGGACAGCCGTTTCCTGATCATCGGCCATACCGACAATGTCGGGCAGCGCGAATCGAACCTGGCGCTCAGCCACGCGCGTGCGCTGTCGGTGAAGAACTACATGGTGTCCAAGGGCATTCCGGGCAGCCACATGGATGTCGTCGGCAAGGGACCGGACGAGCCGGTGGCGGACAACACCAGCAACGATGGCCGCGCACGCAATCGGCGCATCGAGTTCAAGATCCAGTAAACATGACGGGGATCGGGCCAGACCCGATCCCCGCACGAGCGTGATCCGCAGGCAGATCAGTCTTCTGGATTGACGTCCAGCATCTCTTCCATCTGTTCCAGCGTGCCGTGGTCCTTGATGACGCGCTTGAGCCAGACATGCAGCGGCATCTCGCCCCAGCGTGCGGCCTTCTCGGCGAGATAGGCCACGGGGCTGTGCGGTTCGGTCCGACGGAAGAACTCAGCGACCTGGCGCAGCTGCTGCAGCGCTTCCTTGCGCGAGCCGGGTGCACCCGCAGGGCCACGCGGTGCTGTCACCGGGACCGCTTCGGACGCGGGCGCCTCATGGCCGAACGATGCATCTTCAAAATCGTCGGAGGAGGCTTCGGTTTCACCATCGAGCAACACCCCGGCTTCGCGTGCGAAACGCAGCACGGTGCGCTGCAGGTGTTCAAGCTGCTCACGCACCGCGCTGAAGCTTGGGCCATCCAGCCCCAGGCGGTTGTCGACCGCGGCCTGCAGTTCGGCCAGGGCCTGGCTGCAGTCGGGCAGGTCGTCGGCCAGCTGCCGGTAGAACCCGTGCTGGGTATCGCGGCGGGCGGCAGTGAGAATGTCCAGGCCAGGGCGGCCGTCATCCTCTTCGCCGCTGTTGGCACGGGCATGGGCATGCTCGAAGTCGGCGAGGCTGAAACGCCCCTGCGGCGCGACGGCAATCGGCACGGAGCGCAGCCATTGCAGCGAGTTGGTCAGCAACCAGCTCAGGTTGCCGATGCGCTCTTCAAAATCGCCGTCAGGTGCCTGCGGATGCACGTCATCCCAGTAGCGGTCGCACAGGCCGGCGGTGAGCCGGTAGCCAGCGGCGAGGCCCTGGAATCCTTCCAGCTGGGTGGCGGCTTCGCTGAGCCAGCCTGCCAGCCGCAGGTCCTTGGTCCGGGTCTGCAGCAGGTCGGTGGCATCGCGCAGCACGCTGCTCCAGTCAGCGTACTTGATGTCGGTCTGCCACGCCCCCTGGTCCAGGGTCGGGTCGTCGGCACGACGGTTTTCGATGATCCGATCGAATTCAGCCGAGAACGACAGGTCTTCACCGGTCGGGGCGTGTTCCGAAATCGGGGCCAGCAGGGCTTCCTGATCCAGCATGGCGGGTCTCGTTGGGGACTGTGGGCGATTCTAGCCCGCCGATGTGAACGCGGTCGCGGGATTGGTCCGTCCAGGCATGCCTGAATACGGAATGCCGTCAGTTATGTGACGAACAACGCACTTCTGCGGCGGTCGAGGCGTCGTGATTTTGACGAACACCGCAATCTGGTAGATTTGATGGCTGGAATCCGACGCCGCCGGGTAGGTGCAGGCGTCTTCACACTGGAATTGGCATGGATCAGCTGAACTACGTGATGACCCAGGTTGCCGGGCTCGGAGACGCGCAACGCCTGTATCGACTGCGGTCCGATGCACTGGAAGGGTGCACGGTGGAGCGGTGGCGCGGCGGTGATGCGCTCGGCCAGCATGCCTGGACCGATGTCGATGTACTCGCCACGCGCGCTGATATCGCGCTGGACGCCCTGCCGGGCACGCGTGCGACACTGGTCGCGCAGACGGCCGATGGTGGTCAATGGCAGCGCAGCGGCCTGATCGCGGACGCTTCCTGCCTGGGCAGCGACGGTGGCCTGGTGCGCTACCGGCTGCAGCTGGTGTCATGGACGTGGTGGCTGCAGCATGCTCGGCACAGCCGCGTGTTCCAGGAACAGAGCGTGCGTGCGATCGTCGATGCCGTACTGGCAGGCCACGCTGCCATCGCGCGCTGGCGCTGGGCCGAGGGCGTCGACGCCTTCCTTGGCCAGCGCGTGCGCAGTTACTGCGTGCAGTACCGCGAGAGTGACCTGGATTTCCTGCAGCGCGTGCTCGCCGAAGAAGGCCTGGGCTGGCGTCTGTACGCCGATGAGGAAGCGCCCTGCGGCAATGGCATGGAGATCTTCGCCGACAGCGTCGCGCTGCCGGAAGATGCCACCAGCGCGGCTGCAGGCGTGCGGTTCCATCGCAGTGACGCCACCGAATCCAGTGACAGCGTGCAGGCCATTGGCCTGCGTCGGCGCCTGGCCAGTACTTCGATCAGCCTGCAGAGCGATGATTACCGCCAGGTACGCGCACTGGTGGCACAGTCGCCGATGGAGGGCGGAGGTGGCCAATCGTCGCGCGAAGACTACGATGCGGTAGGTGCCTACGCCTTCAGCGACAGTACCGCCGGTGCGCGTCAGGCCCGCCTGCAGGCGCAGGCGCGCGAAACCCACAGCCGTGGCTGGCAGGGGTCGGGTACGGTTCGCGGCTTCCAGTCCGGACAATGGCTGCGGCTGCAGCAGGCCCCCGGTGCGACACCGCCTGAGCTGCTGCTGGTGGCCGTCGAACATGCCGGCATCAACAATCTCCCTACCGATCTGCGACGAAGCCTCGATGACGCGCTGGGCGTGGCGCCGATCGATCCGGCCGACGCTGCGCTCTGGCAGCAGGCCGAAGCAACCGGGTATGGCAACCGTTTCGACGCGGTGGATCGCACCCTGCCGTGGCGCCCGCTGCTGCAGGACGGTAGTGGCGCACGGCTGAATCCGCGCCCGACCGTGCCGGGTTACCAGACCGCTGTCGTGGTTGCCGGCGACGGAGGCGCCAGCAAGGACCTGCACGCAGACAGCCATGGCCGCGTGCGCGTGCGTTTCCACTTCCAGGAAGGCGAGGGCGGCGGAGCCAACGACAGCGCATGGTTGCGCGTGGCACAGCGCTATGCCGGACCCGGCGTGGGCAGCCAGTTCCTGCCGCGCATCGGTCAGGAAGTGCTGGTGGGCTTCCTCGACGGCGATATCGATCGGCCACTGGTGCTGGGCACCCTGTACAACGGACGTGGCGAGGCGGGCGTGGCACCGACGCCAGCCGGCGGAAGCGGCCAGAGCGACGTATCGCTGTATGGCCAGGCTGCAGACATGCGCGGCAGCGCGCAGGCCAACCTCAGTGGCGGCCAGGCGCCGGCCTGGCATGCTGCCGGCATGGGGGACCAGGCGCATCGGCAGGGCGGTGCGCTGTGGGGTATCCGCTCGCGCGAGTGGGAAGGCGGGCAGGGCGCCAACCATCTGCTGTTCGATGACTCGAACCAGCAACTGCGCGCGCAGCTGGCCAGCAGCCAGCAGGTGTCACAACTGACCCTGGGGCACCTGCGTCATCAGGCAGACAATTATGTCGGCAGCCTGCGTGGCACCGGTTTTGAACTGCGCAGCGACGCGTGGGGCGCGGTGCGCGCCACGGCCGGTGCCTGGTTCTCGGCGTACGGGCATCGGTCGACGGCACCTGCGGGCGAGGCGGTGCAGCCTTCCGCGCTGCTTGCGCAGCTGCAGACGCTGGGCGAGCGCTTCACCCAGGCCGCGCGTACACACCTGACCAGCCCGTTGGCGATGCAGGAGGGCGCGCGCGCGCCAAAGCGCTCGGAGCTGGTTCCCGATCAGTCGCCGGTTCCCGCGCTGCTGGCGAGCGTACGCACCACCACGGGCGGTGATGGATTCGATATCGGCAAGAGTGGTGCGACCGAGCGCAAGTCGGATGCTGGGCAGGATCGCGTGCCGCATTCGGGTGATCCACTGCTTGGACTGGCCGCACCGCAGGGACTGGTGCAGGTGGCAGGCCAGGGAGTGCACTGGGGGAGCGGTGAAGGCCTGCTGTTGGCCAGTGGCGGTCATAGCGACACGGTTACCATGGGGCAGACCCGTCTGCATGCGGGGCAGGCGATCGGCGTGCTTGCGTCCGTGGTTGAGGGAGCAGCGGCCACACCCACCGCGCTTGACGTCGTGGCCGGCACTGAAATGCTCGATATCCAGTCCCAGGCGGATGGGGTGCGCGTGCAGTCGCGTGGCGCTCTGCGCGGGGCCAGCGCGCAGGCGCCGGTGGAACTCGCCGCGGCCAATACGATCCACGTGGCGACGTCCGGGGGGGCCAGCCTGACCATTGCCGGTGGCAACATCACCATCGCCTGTCCGGGCACGATCAAGGTGCATGCGGGCAGCAAGTCATTCGTCGGCCCGGCGCAGCAGGGCTATCCGCTTCCCCAGTTCCCGCGCAGCAGCTGTAAGAGCTGCATTCTCGACGCCATGCGCCAGGGCACGCCGGGAGTGCTGGTGTGAATCGTTACGCCGTGATCGACAGCGCGCAGCGGTCGCACTTCCATGAGCGGCTGGAGCGTCTTGGCGCGCGCTATCGCTCACTGTTCGAAGGCACGGCCGAGGCCGGCCTGCTGGATATTGCTCCCTTGCTGGTGGCTTGGACGGACAGGGACGTGCACGCGCAGCTGGATGCGGAGATCCGGCAGATGGGGGCGCAAAGGCCGGGCGTGACCCTGCTGTGGAGTGCACTGGCACTGGACGATCTCGCGAAGCGGTTGCGTGCTTTCCATCTGGTGAAGGTGCCCGAGAAGGGCGGTCGTGAGATGCTGTTGCGCTGGTACGACACCCGTATCCTGCCTGCACTGCTGGATCTGTTGTTGCCTGCGCAGCGTGCCGCCCTGCTGGAGGGCGTGCAGCGCCTGCAGTACTTCGATCGCTACGGCGATCTGCAGGAATGGCCGCTGGCCGGGATGCTGGCCGGAATGGATGATGCCGGCCTGCCTGCGCTTCCGCCATTGCGCCTGGACGAAGACCAGTACACGTGCCTGCTGGACGCGTGCGAGCCGGATGTGGCCATTGCCCAGCTTCGCAGGGTCATCCCCGATGAGATCAAGCGGGTGCCGTATCGATCGCTGTACCCGTTCGTCGTCGACCTTATGCAGGATACGATCGCCCACGGTGTGAACCAGGTGGACGATCACGTGCAGTACCTCTTGCTGGCGTTGTACACCTCCGGCGCGTGCCGCGGCCATCCTGCCGTGCAGGCGCGTTTCGCGCAGCCTGCCGGGAGCTGTGAGGTGCCGTTCGCGGACTGGGCATCAGCGCTGCCGGAAGATGTCTGGACGACGGGCGTCCCGCTGTGGGACCACACCGCCTCGCCTTTGCAGGCCGAGCCTGCACCCTCGTGGACGTGAAGGAAGAATCATGCGTTTGATGCGGACCCATCTGCTGGCGGCCCTGGCGTTGCTGCTCCTGTTGCCGGCATTGGCGGCCTGCAGGGGACGGACGGCCTCCACGCCGGTGGCCGTGCTCGGCTACAACCATACGGATGCATACATTGCGCAGTTCCTCGTGAATGGCGGCAGTGGCGGGTCGGCCGATTCCCACTCGGAAGGCGGAACTGTCTGCTGCGTCGTGCTGCCTGATCGATGGACGCCGGACATGAAGGTGGAGATCGAATGGACCACGGATCTCGAAACGTTCCAGAAGAAGACCGTTGCGATTCCGAAGTACAACCAGCTCGGAAACCTGGCCGTCCATTTCCTGCGCAATGGCGAGATCAAGGTCTTCGTCACCAATCTTGTGCTCGGTCATCCCGACTATCCATTGACCGGCCCCGAGGCGCCCTTGCGCGAGGGCGAGAATCCAGTCTGGGAGCACCTTCGGCGCCCGCTTGAAAAGTGATCACGGGGCCCGGTCGCTCACCGGGTATCCGATCCAAATGCTTGGCGTGGGTGACAAGGACAACGATCCCGGCGGGGACCAGCAGCGAATCCAGGAGACAAGGACATGAGTGGACGCACGGCAACCGGCGCGCAACCAATGCCGGCAGATGGACGCAGAGCGCTGAGCGGCGCCGAAGCGCAGCAGCGGGCGCGGGCCATGGCGTGCATGCGCGAGAAGGGCTCCGAATGCCAGGGCCAGGTGCACGTAGGCATCTACTTCGACGGCACCGGCAACAACCGCGAGTGGGAAGGGACCTTTGTAACCGGCAAGACGCGCTCCCCCAAGACCCAGCTGGCCCGCAACGGTCACAGCAATGTGGCGCGCCTGTACGACGCCGCCCTGAAGGAGCGTGGCAACGGCTTCTTCAGCATCTACGTTCCCGGCGTCGGCACGCCATTCGCCGACGTCGGCGATACCAACCAGGATGGTGACACGCTGGGAGGCGGCGCCGCGCGTTATGGTGCGGACCGCATCCACTGGGCCATCCTGCAGGTCATCAATTCGGTACATCAGTACCTGAACGGTGGTGACCTGATCCAGCCCAACGAAGCCAAAGTATTGGTCGCCTCAATGAGCGAGACGCGACTGCTGGAAGGCATGACGCGACGCGCGATGCTCACGGCAATCGCGCAGCGGTTGGAGCGCGTGGTCAAGGGGCACCAGCGCCGCGTCAAGTCGGTGCACGTTTCCGTCTTCGGCTTCTCGCGTGGCGCGGCACAGGCGCGGGCGTTCGTGCACCGGCTGTATGAGACGGCAGAAGCCTGGGGCAGCGGTTGCGGCTACAACATTGCCGGCATTCCGCTCTACCTGAACTTCATGGGCATCTTCGATACCGTTGCGTCGGTCGGCGTTGCTGCGATGAGCCGCGTCTCGAAGGGCAAGTGGGACTGGGCCGCCGGTGACATGATGAGCATTCACCCCGAAGCGCGCCAGAGCGTGCATTTCGCCGCCCTGCACGAGCAGCGGATCAATTTCCCGCTGGACCTGGCGACCAGCGGGAAGGAGGTGCTTTACCCGGGCATGCACTCGGATGTCGGTGGCGGCTACTCGCCCGGCGGCCAGGGCAAGGACTTCGTTTCCGGTGCCGCGAACGGTACCGCCAAGCTTGCGCAGATTCCGTTGATCGACATGCATCACGAGGCCGTCAAGGCAGGCGTGATAATGAAAACGATCGAGGAACTGGGGGCGCAGCCAGTGCTCGCCATGCATTTCGGCTGCCACCCACAGCTGATCCGCGATTACAACGCCTGGCTGACCGGTCACGGTGTCCCCGGAGGCGCGCACACGCAGCAGATTGCAGGACATTGCCGGCAGTACGTTGCCTGGAAGGGCAAGCGGCTGCCGAATGGGCCACAGAGCGTGCTGCAACAGCCGTTCTTCAAGCAGTCCGATGCCGAGGATCAGGTGGATCTGGCCAATGCGCAGCGCGATTTCGCAAATCTGGTTGGAAAGCTGCGCAGGGGCAAGGAGGATATGGCGGCCTACCGCAGGCAGCTGGACGAAAGCCAGAAGCGCATGGAGGCGGGTCGCAAGATCGGGCGACCGGTATTTGAACCTACGCCGCGGGCCTCCCAGGCGGCTTACGACTACGCAAAAATCCCGGCCGAGACCAGCACTCTGCTTAACCTTGTGCTGGACGGTGCGCCGGTACCCGATGTGAGTACGGTGCTGTTTGACAACTACATGCATGACTCGCTGGCCGGCTTCTACATCGGGAAGTGGACGGAGCTGAATATTCCTGCCGTCAATACCTACGGCTACCTCCGCTATCGCGAGGTCTTCAGTGTGGCCGGCAGGAGGGCTCAGGAGTGCCGGGATCCGGCTACGCTGCCGCCAGCGAACATCCCCACCATCGGCGGCGCGTTCCAGCAGCTGGGCTCGGCAATGGGCGGGTGAGGCGATGCAGCGTCTGGAATGCCCGTTGCGCTTATGCGCCAATCGGGCGCTTCACCTCTGGGAGGCTGGGAGCCATGCATCAGAGCAGGTCAGTGAATCGCCAGCGCCCCGCTGCGCTGCGTCAGCTGCTCCTGGCCAGCCTTGTGCTGCCGCTGGTGGCATGCCGGCAAACCACCTCACAGGATGTCGAGCAGGCAGACACCGCCGGCCGTGCGCAGGCCTCCATCGAGGCAAAGGCAGACGCCCATGCCGCGCAGGCGGAGCCGCCGTTGCCGGGTGATCCGGACAGCTCTGAAACGCTCTTCGACGGAGTGCTGGATTGCCAGCCGAAGGGCTGGTACCTCAGCACTGAATCAGGCCAGCCCGCGAATCCTTACCTGGCCCTGCACGCGCCCGAACCCTGCGAACGCGATGAGGAGTTCGGGATCGCGCACTTCTGCGTCAAGGCCGATTTCCATGGCCTGCCGGTCTACAGGGTCGTTGCCCATCTGGGAACCGCACCCACGCCCATCGGCATCATGATCGATCTGCCACTGGAACAGGCGCGTGCGCGACTCCGCATGGCGCTGGGGTCTGAGTTTCCCGATGACGCGCGCAGCCGGCGCGGCGAAAGGCCGATGCTGGGTCCCCAGGTCGGCAACGCGCAGAAGTCGCAGTTGATGTGTGCGCCCGATTGGGCCTGATCAAGATGGGCAGGCGATGGCCCGAACAAGCCAAAGGTTGAGGCTACGTCGGTGGTTCGCGCGCTTCTTGTCGAAGGCCTGGAACGGAGAAATGGTGAAGATCAACACCCGTGTCTGGCGTGGACTGCAGCCTGTGCTGCTGCTCGGCCTTCTTCTTTCGGTCGCCGCTTGCACCGGGAAGCCGAATTCATCGCAGAATCCAGCTGCAGGTGTGCCGGCAACGGGGGCGGCCACTAAGACGAAGGAAGTGCCTGCATCTACAGCGCGAAGCGCACGATATGCCGGCGTCAGGATGCTCTCACCTCATTCCGGCTGCGCGTACGAATACAGCCCGGTGGACTTCTGTGATGCGCAGCATCGCGCGCAGATCGACCAGGCCATCCTTACCCAGGTGCCGAACTTCAACCGGCATTACATCCTGGCCCAGCTGGACGAGCGCAAGGAGTACTTCCAGCGCTCCATCGTGCTGATCGACAGCCGCGACGGCACCGTGTATCCGTTGCCTATCGATGCGTTCTCGGGCCCATTGGTGGGCAAGGAGGGCGCGCGCACCTATGGCACGGTGGAGACATCCGCTGAGAGCGACACGTTCTGCGTGAACGGCGCACTGCTCGTCTACCGGGCATTCGAAGAGGGCCGCTTCTGCTTCGGATTCGATGGTGTCAGATTCACCGGCCACACCACGCAGTACATGCAGTAGCGGCCGCCTTCACCCGCGAGCGCCGGGCCCGGCTGAACGAGCCTGGCCTCCCGACGTGGCGGGCGTCGCACCTTCATGGCATCCTCACGAAACTGATTGGCCACCGGCCATCGACGGATGAACGACATGCAGAAGTGGATCGGACGCACCGCCGGCGGGCTTGCGGTGGCGCTGTGCCTGGCGGCGCCGCTGGCACAGGCCGCCGAACCGGCCATTGGTGGCTGGCGCAACCTGGACTCCCGCGATGGTGCCGAGCCCGCCTTGCGCGACATCCCGTTCGCACTGCTGCCGACGCCGGTCGCACGCGATGCGCGCTTCTCGGTGTATGACCGCGAGAGCAAGCGGCTGGTGTGCTGCCTGCAGGTGGCCAGTGCCGAGCTGGATGACACCGCACTGCGCAAGGTCTATCAATTGCCAGAGCAGTGGGTGACCGACCTGCGCAACGGCCGCAGCACGGCCCGCCCCTGGCCGACGCGGGTCTACGAAATGCGTCGTACCGATGAGCTTGTCGACTACGGTTTCAGCGACGCGCCCGAAGCCTACAGCGATCTGGGCGGCTTGCTGCTTCCGGCCGACGCACGCCTGCTGCCCGATGGCAGCGTGCAGGCAGGGGCGACCTACCGTCTGCAGTTCCGCAGCACGCCGCTGGGCGATGACAGCAGCGCGCTGGACCGCTTCACCCTGCAACCGGCTCAAGACACAGGCAAGCCGGTGATCGTCGAAGTGTCCTACGGAACCTATTGATCCGGAACGTTAATCCGGCGTGACGGCGGTCGCGTGCGCCGCCGTTTTCCATCTGCTACCGTCGCCCTACAGGGGAAGGACCTGCCCGCCGCGTCGCGGAGGGCAGCAACGGTAGGAACGCCATGGAAGCGATTCGCAACCTCATGGTGCAGGCAGCGGGTCTTGATGCCGGCAGCCGCCTGTATCGGTTGGATCTCCCCGGCATGCCGGCGGTCGTTGTCGACCGGTGGCACGGGCGTGATGCCCTGTCGCAGGGGCGGCATCTTCAGATCGATGTACTCGCGCTGGACGCATCGCTGCCACTGGCTGACTGGCCGGGGCGGCTCGCATGCCTGCATGTGCACCTGGCCGATGGCCAGGATTGGCCGCGTCACGGCGTGATCGCCGATGCGCAGTGCGTGGGTGCTGACGGTGGACTGGTGCGCTATCGCATCACGCTGCGTGACTGGACCTGGTGGCTCGACCAGGCCCGCTGCAGCCGCGTGTTCCAGGAACAGAGCGTGCGCGAGATCGTGGACGCGGTGTTCCAGATGCACCCGCAACATGCGCATTGGCGCTGGAGCGATGAGGTCGACGGGATGCTGGCCGCATCCCGTCCGCGCAGCTATTGCGTGCAGTACCGCGAGACCGACCTGACCTTCGTGCAGCGTTTGCTGGCCGAAGAAGGGCTGGGCTGGTGCGTGCAGGATACCGGGGAGGCGACGGCGGGCCACGGCGTGCTGCTGTTCGCCGATTCGACCCTCCTGCCGGAAGCCGCTGCGTCGCAGTCGGCGGGAGGGATCCGCTTCCATCGCGCCGATGGCACCGAGCAGAGTGATGGCGTGCAGCAGCTTGGCCTGCAACGGCGGCTGCAGAGCACGCACGTGCAACTGCACAGCAGCGACTACCGCAGTGCGCGCTCGCTGGCCGGCCAGTTGCCGGTGCAGGGCAGCGGGCAGGCGCGGCGCGAGGACTATGACCCGGTTGGCGCGCATGCCTTTGCCGACGCGGCCGAGCTGCAGCACCACGCTCGTCTGGTCGCCGAGGCACTGGAAGCGCAGGCACTGCAATGGCACGGCCGTGGCAGTGTGCGCAGCGCTGATGCCGGCCAGGTCTGGTCATTGCGCGGAACGCCGGGGTCGGTGCCGACCGAACTGTTGCTGGTGGACGTCGAGCACGCCGGGGTCAACAACCTGCCGGTGGATCTGCGCCAGGCGCTGGCAACGATGGACGATGCCGCCGCCACCGCGGACACGCTGCAGGTGGCTGCCCAGACGCAGGGCTACGCACAGACATTCGTCGCTCTGCCCCGCGACCGGCGTTGGCGTCCGACGCTATGGGACGGCACGGGCGCGCGACGCAATCCGCGGCCGCTGGCGCCCGGTTACCAGACAGCGGTCGTGGTGGCTGCGCAGGGCGCCGATGGCGCCGAGCTGCACGCCGATGCACTGGGACGGATCCGCGTGCGGTTCCACTTCCAGCAGGAAGAGGGCAGCACGGACAGCGCGTGGCTGCGCGTCGCGCAGCGCTATGCGGGGCCGGGCGTGGGCAGCCAGTTCCTGCCCCGTATCGGCCAGGAAGTCCTGGTGGGCTTCCTCGAGGGCGACATCGACCGGCCGCTGGTGCTGGGCGCGCTGTACAACGGGCGCGGCGAAGGCGGCGTCGCGCCGACCCCGCCGGGCGCCAGCGCGGAGGCTGATACGTCCATGTACGCACAGGCGAGGGATGGCACCGGCAGTGCGCAGGCCAACCTCGGGGGCGGCCAGGCGCCTGCGTGGCACGCGGCGGCGACCGGAGAGCAGGCACACCGCAACGCCGGTGCGCTGTGGGGCGTGCAATCACGGGAGTGGCAGGGGGCCGGCTGGAACCGTCTGCTGTTCGACGACAGCGACCAGCAGCTGCGGGCCCAGCTGGCCAGCAGCCAGCAGGCTTCGGCATTGACGCTGGGGCATCTGCGCCATCAGGCGGACAACCATAGAGGCAGCTTCCGCGGCAGTGGATTCGAGTTGCGCAGCGACGCCTGGGGCAGCGTGCGCGGGCAAGGCGGGCTCTGGTTGAGTGCCTATGCCCGCCGCAGCGTCGAACCGGCAGGTACGGCGGCACAGCCTGCTGCGCTGTTGCAGCAGCTTGCCACGCTGGCCCACAGCCATGCTGCGGCGGCGGGTACGCATCTGACAGTGCGGCCGGCCGCGCATGTCGGCGTGCAATCGCCGCAGCGCTCGCGGTTGGACGGTTCGCAGTCACCGCTGCCGGTGCTGCTGGCCAGCGTGCGCAGCACGGTGCCCGGTAGCGCGTTGCAGGATGCGGCCGGCTCGGCGCCGGAACGCAGCGGTGATGCCGGCGAGGGCCGCGTTCCGCATACCGGCGATGCCCTGCTGGGCCTGGCTGCACCTGATGGTGCGCTGATGGTGGCCGGACAGGGGCTGCATTGGGCGCCGGGCGAGACTCTGGCACTGGGCAGCGGCCAGCACGGTGAGGCCGTGGTGATGGGGCAGGCGCGCTGGCATGGACGGCAGGCCATCGGCGTACTGGCCGCGACACTGGAGGGGGCTGATCCGGGCGAGCCGGCGCTGACCCTGGCCAGTGGCGAACAGGTGCTGGACGTCAAGGCGCAACAGGACGAGGTGCGCGTGCAGTCGCGGCAGTCGCTGCGGGGCACGAGCGCACAGGGTGCCGTGGAGGTGGCTGCGGGCCGGACGGTGCAGGTGGCCACCGCAGGCGGGGCCAGCATCACCCTCAGCGGCGGCAACATCGTGTTCAACGCACCCGGGAGGATCGCCGTGCACGCGGGACGCAAGTCGTTCCTGCCCGGCGATCGCGGCCGTTACCCGTTGCCGGTCTTCCCGCAGTCGGTCTGCAAGGAATGCCTGCTGCTGGCCGCACAGCGTGCAGCCCCGCTGACACCGAAGGGAGGCTGAGCGTGGCCAACGACTGGCAGTTCCCACCGTTCTCGCCACCGCCGTTGGAGGAGGGCACCCAGCGTTACGTTCTGCTTGATGGCGCGCAGTGCGAGCAGCCCCTGCAACTGCTGCGCGCGCTGCCCTGGGCGCCGCTGCCCCTGTTTGACGGCCTGCTGGCCGATGGCACGGATGACGCCAGCGTGTTCCTCGCGCGCCTGCCGCGTGGCCTGGAGCTTGACGGTTTCCTGCAGCGTGCGGCGTCGTACGCGCGTTCTCCGGGCCTGCTCAGCCTGATCGACACGGCATTGCCTGCGGAAGAGCTGCAGCAGCGGCTGCAGAGACGGCTGGACGCCAGCTACCCGAACGGCAAGCTGTTCCTGGCCCGCTTCTTCGACGCGCGGGTGCTGCCATGGTGGGTGCAGGTGCTGGACGCGGCGCAGTGCCGGGCCTTCCTGGCGCTGGGAGAGCGCTGGTGGTACCTGCGCCACGATCTGAAATGGGCGCACCTGGAATTGCAGGACAGCGTGCAGGATCCGCACGATCCTCCCTGGGTGCTGGAGGCGGCGCAGCGGCGCGCCCTGATCGATGCCAGCTACCCCTACACGCTGATCGATCACTTCCAGCTCTCCGATCCGGAGCTGCTGGCGCGGCTTCCCCGTGCGCGCTGGTATACCTTCTTCCGACGGGTGGTGGCCACGGCCGCGGACGTCGGCATCGAGGACAGCCGACGGCTGGTGATGGTGTCGACCTGGGCGCTGCTGGCCGGTGTCGATCTTGGCGAGGATCCCGCATGGCGGCTTCGCCTGCAGGACTTCGCGGCGGGGCGGCGCAGCGCTGCCGATATCGGTGACGAAGTGTGGCCGCTTGAAGAAAGCTGGGACTGAACGGAGCGCGATCGGAATGATGGGCAACAAGTACCTGTGGTGGAGCGCGCTGGCGGTGATCGCGCTGCTGGTGGTGGGCGTCGGCTGCAGCCGGGCGATGGCGCGCGGCAAGACGCCGATCATGTCGTTGTTCGCGTTCAACTACAGCCCGTATTACCTCGACGATGTAAGGGTGGATGGGCAGTTTCTGGGCGGAATCGGTGGATACACCAACGGTGGCTCCGGCATGGCCCCGCGTGCGCCCCGAGGCAAGGGGCCGCACAGCGTGCGCGTGCGCTGGATCGAGGCCAACCGATACGATCTGGCCACCAACCGCTATCTGGATGAAGGGCACCGCGTGCCGCGTGAAGCCGTGGTACCGCTGAAGACGCCCTATCCGCCCAACCCGGCCACCTTGCTGCTGCACTTCTATGCGGACGGCCATGTCGAGGCCGAGCTGCTGGACAAGGGCGTGAACAAGTGGGACGTACGGCGCATGCCAGTGCCGAAGGAGCACAAGGACCATGACCAGTATTGATCCGACCGCGATTCCCGGGCAGGTGGATCTTGAACCGGGCACCCCGGATCCGGTCGCCCAGGCCGAGGGCACGGCACGCACTGCGCGACTGGCCCGCGGCACACGTCCGCTGAGCGATGCCGAGCGCCGCCGTCGCCAGGAGGCGATGTGTGGCACCGTGCCCGACAAGGAAGCGGCCACTACGGGATGCACGCAGAGCCTGCACCTGGCCGTATTCTTCGATGGCACCGGCAACAATCGCGATGAGGAGCTGAACAAGGCCCAGAATGAGCGCGCATTGTCGAACATCGCCCGCTTGTTCATCGCGCACAAGGACGACACACGGAACATAAAACGGCAGTACCTGTCCGGCGTAGGAACACCGTGCCCGGAGGTCGGTGATAAGGGGGGGCTGCTGGGGCTGTCCATCGGCAAGGGCGGGCGCGAGCGCATCGACTTCGCGCTGCAGGCGCTGGACGAGCTGATAGACAGCCAGCCCGAGCCGATGCGCATCCTGGTGGTCAGCGTGTCGGTACTGGGCTTTTCGCGCGGAGCGGCTTCGGCACGCGCGTTCGCCCGCGATCTGGCCGCGCGTTGCCGACGCCAGGCCGATGGCACCTGGCTGTACCGCGAGCGTATTCCGCTGCGGATCGGATTCATGGGCGTGTTCGATACGGTGTGCTCGGTGTGGCCCAGCCTGACGGCGGCGGCAGTGAACTACCGCAATGGGCATACCGGATGGGCTGAAGGCATGACCATACCGGAGATCGTGGAGCAGTCGGTGCACATGACCGCCGCCCATGAGCTGCGCGGCCAGTTCCCCCTGGATTCCACCCGCGAGCATGCCGAATACCCCGCCAACACGGTGGAAATATGGTTCCCGGGTGTGCACTCGGACGTGGGCGGTGGCTACGATCCCCAGCACCAGGGGCGCCGGAACAGCATCGCGCGCTTTGCCCTGAACGAGATGTATGACATGGCGCAGGCCAGGGGGGTGCTGCTCAACCCGATCAGTCGCCTGGAACAGCACGTCAAGGCTGAGTTCGACAAGCAGGATCCGGAACTGCAGTCGGTGTTCAACGCCTATCTGCAGGCGGTGCGGGTCAAGCGTGGACGCATGGAGGACGTGCAGGCGTCGCATATGGAGCTGCTGTATCGCTGGCTGCGCGTGCGCGTGGCACGTGGTGACCAGTTGCCGTCGATGCAGCGGCTTGCTGCACGCGAAGAGGCCCTGCGGGAACAGGTGCGCACGCTGCGC
Organism: Stenotrophomonas sp. STEN225; assembly: GCF_056756445.1. NCBI lineage: Bacteria > Pseudomonadati > Pseudomonadota > Gammaproteobacteria > Lysobacterales > Lysobacteraceae > Stenotrophomonas > Stenotrophomonas sp. STEN225. The sequence goes on from NZ_JBRRBV010000005.1 coordinate 29,560, forward strand.
CGACGGCAGTCGCAGCTGCCATCGCCCTGGGACAACGACAACCTGCATCTGGCCGACCAGGGCAATGCGGAGAAGACCGCCGAATGGAACCGGGTGTCAGACGAGCTGAAGGCGCGCAACGATGAGCTCTCTGCGGTACGCAAGCAGCGCCGGGGGCTGGAGAAGGAGAACGACACGCTGCTGGACAAGATCGTCAGCCTGCGACGGCGCCGGGAGCGCGGCAGAACGCTGACCATGGCCGAGCGGGTCACTCTGGAATCCTGGGACAATACGACCCTGCTGCCGCCGGAGGTGGAGACCTTCTTCGATGGGTACGGTCATGACTCGGTGGCGCACTGGTTCATCGGCAACCTGAGCCAATGGCGGGTGCTGTACTTCGGCGCGACCAAGTACACGCCCGGCAAGGTCGAGGAGACGGCGGATACGCGAGAGGCCGTGCCCGGCTGAGGGGGCAGGGTACACTGGCCGGCGCAGCCCTTGCCGTGCCGTCGATTGTGAGACCCGTGACCCGCCTGATCCTGTTGTTGTCCTGTTCGCTGCTGGCGGCCTGCGCCAGCGCGCCTGCGCCTGCTCCGGTCCCGTCGGATGCGCTGTGGAGGCTGATCGAGCGCGATTGCCGCGGTGCCGATGTGCCGCGTGGCGCCTGCCTGCAACGGGACGCGACCGCGGCCCGCCGCGATGTGCTCATCAAGGATGCCCATGGCGACTACCAGTTCCTGCTGATGCCACTGGACAAGGTCAGTGGCATCGAGAGCGCTGCCCTGTACCAGCGCGGTGCGCCGAACTACTTCGCGGCCGCCTGGCAGGCCCGCGGGCATACCGAACAGGCACTGGGCCGCCCCTTGCCGCGCAATGTCGCAAGCCTTGCACTGAACTCGCCGCACGGCCGTTCCCAGCATCAGCTTCACATCCACATCGACTGCCTGCGCGCCGATGTGCTGCAGGCGCTGGACACGCACGCCGCGGCGGTCGGAATGCAGTGGGCGGCGTTGCCCGTGCCGCTGCGTGGCCATCGTTACGTTGCGCGCATGCTGCCGGGAGCAGAACTGCGTGCGAATCCATTGAACCTGCTCGCCTATGACCTGAGCGGGCTGCCCGATGTCGGCCAATGGAGCCTGGTGGTGGCAGGCCGCGAGAATGTGCTGGGAGGCCCCGGCTTCATTCTGCTGGCGACCCGCCTGGATCCCGCGACCGGCAATGAGGCCAGCGGTGAGGAGCTGCAGGACCATGCGTGCTCGGTACTGACCGGGGCGGATGCCGCGCTGGAGCGGGTCCGCTAGTCCGGGCGGACCTGTTGTCGCCAGCGCGGCGCGGTCAAGGCCAGCAGTTGCCGGTCCTGCCAGCCATCGATATCCAGATGGTGATCGCGCAGCAGGCCTTCATGCTCGAACCCCACCGAGCGCAGTGCATCGACGAAAGGCGTGCTGCTGGCCACCGGAAGCAGGGTGAACACGCGATGCAGTCCGACCTGGTCGAACAGGAAGGGGCACAGCGCCTGCAACGCCTGCGCGGGATGCTCGTGGCTGTGCTGCATTGAACGCAGCTCGGCGCAACGGGCGTGGGCGGAGTGCAGCTGGATCTGCAGTTGATCATGCAGCATGCCGTGCCGGTCATCGAACACGCCCAGCAGCAGCTGGTCGTTGTCCTGCTGCAGGCGCGAACGGTGGACGCCTGCCAGGAAGCGCGCTTCCTCGTCGACGCCTGACGGGCGGAAGATGCCGCGGCTCCTTCGATCGTCGAAGGCGCGCCAGCGTGGCAGATCGGCGCGGTTGAACAGGCGCAGGGTGATCGGGGCCGCCTGCAGCTGCACAAGGTGTTGGCGCAGCACGGGGCGGAGCGGCGGAATCGGAGGGCCGAAGGAACAGGTCGTCATGGCTTGACGATGCCCGTACATGCGCCGCCACACCATCAAGAATGTTGTAAAACGCACGTTGTCAGCGCGCGGTGTCACTTATCAGGTTCCGGCATAAGCCCATCAGGCCTGGTCATTTCCGCTGAAACTGTCCGTTCGGGACACTTTCGTTACGGGATCGTTATGCGTGCACAGGCCGCCGCGTCCCGTCCAATCGTCCAACTCCCCCAGGAAGCCCATGTCCGCCTCTCCCCAGGCGCTGCGCCATCGTCCGCTGGTGCTCGCGCTGTCGTCCCTGATGCTGGCCTCGTTGCCCGCCTTCGCGCAGGAAAGCGCACCTACATCGCTGCAGGAAGTGAAGGTCACCGGTTCGCGCATTCCGCGCGCCAGCGTTGAAGGGCCGTCGCCGGTGACCGTGATCAGCCGGGAGCAGATCGACGCACAGGGCTACCGCAATGCATTCGACGCCCTGAGTGCGCTGACCGAGAACACCGGCAACGTGCAGGGCGAGGATTACGGCAATACCTTCACCCCGGCCGCCAACACCATCAATCTGCGCGGGTTGGGGCCGAACCGCACGCTGGTGCTGGTCAACGGTCGTCGCCAGTCCGACTATCCGCTGGCCTACGAAGGCTCGGTCAACGTGGTGAACCTGGCCAACATTCCCAGCGCCCTCATCGAGCGTATCGAAGTGCTCGCCGGCGGCGCTTCGGCCGTGTACGGTTCCGACGCCATCGCCGGCGTGGTCAACATCATTCTCAAGGAGCGCTACGACGGCGTGGACATCAACGTACGTGCCGGCGGTACCGAGCAGGGCGGGGGAGACAACCAGCGCGTGCAGGTGGTGGGAGGTGGTGCCGGTGAGCGATGGGAAGGCGTGTTCGGCTTCGAGCTGGGAATCCGCAAGGCCATCCACGCACGCCAGCGCGATTTCATGGACTCGCTGGACGATGATCCGCGTGGCACGGTCCCGCAGGCCACGGCCATCGCCTATCGGCGCAATGCAGCCACCGGCAGGAACATCGACCCGGGCAGTGACGGCTGCGATGCCGCTTCCGGGATCTACGGCGGGAGCGTGTTCCGCGCCACCAATCCGCGCCTGGGCAGTTACTGCGGCAGCAACGAGGCCGCCGCCAGCTACTGGACCGTGCAGACTGAAAAGCGCAACCTCGATGGCTATGGCCTGCTGACCTTCCACCTGGACGAACGGACCGATCTGTTCGCCGACCTGGCCGTGGGCAGCGCCACCATCTACAACAACACCCGTGCCCCGACGTGGACGTCCGCACGCAATTACTTCTACAACCAGAACAGTGGTGAACTGGAGAGCTGGTATCGCCGGTTCGCACCGGAAGAAGTGGGCGGCCTGCCGCGCAACGCCAATCGCTTCCTGGAAAAATCGTGGTCGTTCAACGTCGGTGTACGCGGCCAGCTGGGTGACAGCGACTGGGACTACGAGGCCGTCTACAGCCGCTCGCGCTACGAGAACCGGACGCGGCGGCCGGTGCTGCTGGCGGGAATCAACGAATACCTGCTCGGCCCCACACTGGGCGTGCGCGACGGGGTGGAGGTCTACGCGCCGGATCCGGCACGGCTTTACCAGCCGCTGACGCCGGACGAGTACGGGCAGTTGTCCGGTTACCAGGAGAGCCGCAATGCGGCGTGGCTGCAGACCTTCAGCGCCAGCGTCAACGGCCGCCTGTTCGAACTGCCCGGGGGAGACGCGGCGCTGGCGGCCGTGGTCGAGGCCGGCAGCCAGGGGTATCGCAACCGACCGGACCCGCGGCTGGGAACCGGAGAGTTCTGGAACACGAGTGCCGGCGTTGGCGCAGGAGGAGAGCGTGATCGCTATGCGGTGGGCGCCGAACTGCAGCTGCCGTTGCTGCCGCGCCTGACCGCCACGCTGGCGGGCCGCTACGATCAGTACCGGGCCGCAGGCGAACACATCGGCAAGGCGACGTGGAGCTTCGGCGTGGAGTTCCGCCCGCTGGACAGCCTGTTGATCCGTGGCACGGCCGCCACCAGTTTCCGTGCGCCGGACATGAACTACGTGTTCGCCACTGAAACCCGCGGCTACAACCCGGGCATGACCGATTACTGGCGGTGCCGTACCGCCGGTCAGCCGTATGACGACTGCGACTTCAACGGGCTGTCCATCGACTTCAGCAACCGCGCCAATCCGCAGCTGCAACCGGAAACCGCCAAGTCGTACGGCTTCGGTGTGGTCTGGTCGCCGCTGGCAAGCCTGGATTTCAGTGCGGACTACTACGACATCCGCATCGACAACGAGGTGACCAATCTCGACAGCAGCCGCATCCTGCGCGACGAAGCCGATTGCCGCCTCGGCCGTACCCTGGGCGGCGAAGTGCGCGATATCGGTTCGCCGCTGTGCCAGGACGCGCTGGCCCGCGTGATCCGTAATCCTTCCACGGCGGCGGTGCAGCCGGACCAGGTCACCCGGGTGCTGATCAATCCGATCAACGCGGCATCCGAGTCCGTGCGCGGCATCGATCTGAAGGGCAACTGGCGTTTCGATGCCGGGCGGGCGGGGCGCTTCACCACGCGCCTGGCCTACACCGTCGTGCTTGAGCATGAGTACCGGCAGTTCGCCGATGACGAGGTGCGTGACATCCGCAATTCCCTCGACGACTGGCAGTGGCGCAGCAAGGTCAACGGCAGCGTGACCTGGAGCCGCGGTGACTGGACCGCGACGGTGTACGGCAACCGCTATGGCTCGCTGCCGAAGAGCGACGGCAGTGGCCGCATCGGACCGTACATGACGTACAACGCGAGCGTGTTCCGCACCTTAGGAGACAACCTGTCGCTGGGTGTCATCGTCAACAACCTGCGCAACAGCCGGCCGCCGGCGGACCGCAACGGGGGGGGCTGGCCGTTCTATCCGGTCGGCAACTACGACCCCTATGGCCGCCAGTTCTGGGTGGAGATGGATTACCGCTTCAACTGAGCAGCGCAGGTGGGGCGCCTCTTCGACTCGCGTCTGCGGCGAGCGGAGAGGCGTCGCTTGGTGCCTTCACTACGCGCGGACAGTCGTCACAGCCATCCGCAATCACGCTTACGGCAACGCCTGCACCAGATAGGATTCGATGACGTAGCTGAAAGGTTGCTGCTGGCGGTCGCGCAGCAAGGCGCGTACTTCCAGGATGATGCCGTGGTCGCCCTCGCCACGGGGGGGCCAGAAGGTCTGGTCGGCTTCGGTCTCGCGCTGGAAGCCCAGCGGGCCGACCACGCGGCCGAAAGGCTCGTCGGTGCTGTCCAGCACCTGGTTCATCGCCGCACTGAGATGGCCGGGCAGGTACCAGTTGTCGGCCTCGGACAGCACGCGGTTCCCGCACACCAGCTGCACGCGGCGGTAGCGCAGCGCGGCGCTGGAGTCGGCGCCCAGTGCCTGCAGCACCTCGGCCGGGGCCTGCTTGTCATCGCCATGGATGCGCACCGCGCGGACGCGGGCCTGCTGGGCCAGGCCGTGTTCGGCACACCAGCTTTCCAGCGTGGCTGTGGCGCTCTGCCCGGACAGCACCCGCTGATGCAGCCGTTCGACCAGCGCCGCCGGGGCGATCCGCTGCTGGCCAGGCGGTGCCTGCGGCGGCGGAGCGCCGACGGCATCGCTGGCGGACAGGCTGGCGATCGGCGCGGCGGCAAGCAGTGAAGCGGCCTGCCAGCGGCGGATACGATCGTGGCGGTCGGACGGGCCCATGCGGCATCACAGCGGAAACAGGTGTCTATGGTACCCGTTCAGCGCTGTGTACGGCGCACCCGCCGCGCCCCTGCTCCCGGCGGTTCCCGGCGGTATTCATCGAACGGGCTCATACCGGCTCGCGCTGCACCTGCTGCCACAGCTCGCTGGCCAGCGCACGCACGGCATCATCGGCGTCGCCACGGTGCAGCAGCCCGATCTCGTAGTTGTCGATCACCGGCAGGTTCCGTTCGCCGTCGATGATGCGGTGTCCGCGGCCCACTGCCCGGCGCGGCAGCAGGCTGATGCCGATGCCATCGGCAACCGCGCCCTGGATGCCGCTGAGCGATGAACTGGTGAAGGCGATGCGCCAGCGCAGGCCGAGTGCTTCGACCGCCTGGATCATTTCGTCCCGGTACAGCCCGCGTGGCGGGAAGGTCACCAGCGGCACAGGCTCCTGCAGCAGGCAGCCACTGCGCAGGCTGTCGATCCAGTGCATGGGTTCACGCCGGCAATGCACGGCCTGGCGGCTGTTGCGGCGCTGCTTGACCAGGACCAGATCCAGTTCGCCATGATCGAAGCCATGGGCCAGATCGCGGCTGAGGCCGCTGCTGATCTCCAGCTTCACCTGCGGATGGCGGCGGCTGAAAGCGGCCAGCATGCGCGTGGTCTGCGCGTTGACGAAGTCCTCGGGCACACCGATGCGGACCGCTGTTTCGACCGTGGCGCCCGCCAACGCCTGTGCCATTTCCTCGTTCAGGTCGAGCATGCGCCGGGCATAGCCCAGCAGCGTGTGGCCGGCGTCGGTGGGCTGCACATCGCGATGGCCACGCTCGAGCAGGCGATGACCGGCCAGGTCTTCCAGACGACGCACCTTCTGGCTGACCGTGGACTGGGTCGAGTGCAGGCGGGTGGCCGCAGTGGTGAAGCTGCCGCAGTCGGCCACCATCACCAGGGCCCGCAGCAGGTCCAGTTCGAACAGTGACCTATTCGATTTTGAACTTTCTTGCATTTGAACATTTCATTTCTGGATACCCGTGGCGACTTCTACCATGCGGCCAAGGTACCGGCAACGTCCGGCCGACTGATTCCGGAGGGTTCATCATGCACCTGCAACACCGCTGTCTGCGCTGGGCTGCGCCTTCACGGCGCGCGCTTCTGCTGTGCCTGCTGGCCGTGGCATTTCCGGCCTGTGCCGCAGACCCGTCCGGCCAGGCCGACGTGCGGTTGCGGGAGGCCGCCAGCCGCGGCGATGCCGGAGCGGTGCGCCAGGCACTGGCCGATGGCGCGGCGTTGGAAGCGCGCGACGCACAGGGCCGCACCGCGCTGCTGCTGGCGACCCATGGCAACCGCGTGGACGCGGCGCGCGTGCTGATCGAGGCGGGGGCCGATGTCAACGCCAAGGACAGGCTGCAGGACAGTGCTTATCTGTACGCCGGTGCGCGCGGACTGGACGGGATCCTGGCCTTGACCCTGAGCCATGGTGCCGACTTGCGCAGCACCAACCGTTATGGCGGCACCGCCCTGATTCCTGCCGCCGAGCGTGGCCACGTCACCACGGTGCGCATGCTGCTGCGTGCGGGCGTGGCAGTGGACCACGTCAATCGACTGCAGTGGACGGCGCTGCTGGAGGCGATCCTGCTCGGCGACGGAGGGCCGCGCCACACGCAGATCGTGCAGCTGCTGCTCGAAGCGGGCGCCGATCCTGAGCTGGCCGACGGCGAGGGCGTGACGCCGCTGGCTCACGCGCGCCAGCGCGGCCAGGCCGCGATCGAAACCCTGCTGCGCCAGCATGGCGCGACACGCTGATATCTGCTCCTTCCATTCCGCACGCTGGCCGTGCCTACCAGGATGTTGTCCATGTTCTGTTTCCGCCCGTTGTCCCTTGCTGTGCTGTTCGCCTGCGCACCGCTGTCCGCTGCTGCGGCCGAACGTGCCGATCTGCTGATCCGCAATGCCACCGTGGTCGATGTGGAGCACGCCCGCACCCTGCCGGGGCAGAGCGTGGTGATCCGCGGCGAGACGATTGTTGCGGTCGGCCCTGACGCAGGGCTGGAGGGCCAGTGGCGCGCGGACCGGCAGCTGGATGCGCAGGGGAAGTACCTGATTCCGGGACTGTGGGACATGCATGTGCACTTCGGTGGAGGCCCTGCGCTGATCGAAGAGAACAAGGCACTGCTGCCGCTGTACGTCGCCCATGGCATCACCACCGTGCGCGACTGTTCGGGTGATCTGCCGCAGCAGGTGCTGCAGTGGCGTGGCGAGATCGCCGCCGGCACACTGTTCGGTCCACGCCTGCTCAGCTCCGGCGCCAAGATCGAAGGCATCAAGCCGGTCTGGAAGGGGACGATCGAAGTCGGCAGCCGCGCCGATGCCGATCAGGCGATCACGCGCCTGCAGCGCGACAAGGTCGACTTCGTCAAGATCACGGACAGTACGCTGACACCGGAACTTTTCCTGTACTCGGCCGCCGCCGCGCGCAAGGCAGGATTCAGGGCATCGGGCCATATCCCAATGGCACTGACCGTGGAGCAGGCGGTCGATGCTGGCCTGGCGTCGATCGAACACCTGGACTATGCGTTCAAGGCGGGCAGCAGGGATGAGGCGCGGATTGCAGCCGATTTCGGCGCCGGGCGTATCGATCGTGCGGAAGCCAACCGGCAGCTGGATGCCAGTTTCGGCCGTGACACCGCGATGCGCGCGTATCGTGATTTCGCCCGTCGAGGCGTGTTCGTGACGCCCACACTCAACGGCGGACGCATTCTCGACTTCCTCGACCAGGACGATCATGCCCACGATCCCTATCTGGCCTACATCGGCCCAGGCCTGCGTGCCACTTACCAGTGGCGCGTGGAGCGCGCGGCCAAGGCCACGCCGGCACAGATCCAGGCGCGGCATGCGCAGTACCGGCAGGTGGCCGCGGTGCTGCCGATGCTTCAGGAAGCGGGTGTGACGATCATTGCCGGCACCGACGCCGGCTTCCTCAATTCGTTCAACTATCCCGGGATCGGACTGCACCAGGAACTGCAGCTGTTCGTGCAGGAAGGGCTGACACCGCCCCAGGCCCTGTCAGCGGCCACGCGGTCTGGCCCGGCCTGGTTCGGGCAGATGGACCGCTACGGGAGCGTGGCCGACGGCAAGGCGGCGGACCTGGTACTGCTCACCGCCAATCCGCTGCAGGACATCGCCGCGACCGGGAAGATCGACAGCGTGATCCTGCGCGGCCACGTGCATGATCGTGCAGCGCTGGACAAGATGCTGGCCGACACCCGCGCGCGCGTGGCCGCGTGGAACGATGAAGCAGACAAGGCCCGATCAGTGGACTGAACGCAGTCATCGTCGTAGTGATGAGGGGAACGGGGGAGTCGCCACGCGTTGCTGCGGGCACTCCCGACCGTTCCTTCGTTCGTTTTGCGCTGCGCAAAACGAGCCTGAAGCGTCAATTGGGATCGCATTTTTTCCCCCTGAAAACGGGTGTTCCAGCGTAATGACGTGCCAACTGCGTCACAGAGCTTTTAACGACCTGCGCGATGAAGGCCGCATGCACGCGATCTGCATGGAACGTTCACTTCAACGCGGTGTATACCCTCCCGCACCGGACGGGGAGCAATGGCCGACGTCCGACGGCCCTGACCGCGTCGCTGAACGCGCGTCGGCGATTCCAGACAAGAGGATTGTCGTTCATGCATCTGCATCTCGCGCCCACGCTGTAGCGCTGCATCGCACCACGACCGGGCGCGTCGCATCGCTGCATCCGGTCGCCTGAAGAATCCGAAGCACGTATCCGACAGCAGGCGATTTGCCCGTTGGCGGTGGCTTCGCGCGAAAACATATCCATTCCGTGCCGCCGTGCCAGCGTGATCGCTGTGCGTGACGTCGTTGTGCGCATGGCGGTGCGCCTGTAGAGAGGAATGTCCCATGGCCATCCGCGTCAAGGTTGTCCCGGCAAGCGAATCGATCAGCTCCGATACCGCCGCCACCACCGTCCGCAATGATGTCGTGACGCTGCAGCAGAGCAGCAACGTCGCACTGGACATCGATCCAGACCAGGTCGCCGGCTACGTGAAGGACGGCCAGGATCTCGTGGTGCAGCTGAAGACCGGCGAGAACGTCCGCATCGTCAACTTCTATGCTGAAGGACAATCGCCCAGCCATCTGTTCCTGGTGGATGACAAGAAGCTCGTGGCCGTCGATCTGCCGGCGGTGGCCAGCGATGGGCCGTTGGCGGCGAGCTATCTGCCGCAGGAGACGCTGGCTGGGTTCGACTCGCTGACCGCAGCGGGCGCGGGCGCGGGCAGTGGCATCAGCGGCGCGATGGTGCTGGGCGGGCTGGCCGCGGTCGGCGCAGCGGTGGCGTTGGCCGACAGCGGCGGCGGTGGTGGTGGCGGATCGGCGAATCCACCGCAGAATCCCCCGGTACCCGACACCACGCCGCCGGCCGCACCCACTGGGCTGGCATTCAGTGCAGACGGCCGGACGCTTACCGGCAGCGGTGAAGTCGGTGCCACGGTGCGCGTCGATACCAATGGTGACGGGCAGCCTGATGCGACCGGAACGGTGGGTGCCGATGGGCGATTCAGTGTCACCCTGTCGCCGCCGTTGACCAACGGCGAGAGCGTCAGCGTGACGCTGGTCGATGCCGCCGGCAACGTGAGCGGACCGGGGCAGGCGACGGCCCCCGATACGACACCGCCTGCAGCGGCCAGCAACGTGGTGGTGGCTGACGACGGCAGCAGCATCAGCGGCAGCGGTGAGCCGGGAGCAACGGTGGGCGTGGATACCGATGGCGATGGCCAGCCCGATGCCACCGTGGTGATCGGCGGCGACGGCCAGTTCACGGTGCCACTGGATCCACCGCTGACCCAAGGCGAGACGATCAGCGTGGTAGTGACCGATCCGGCCGGCAACAGCAGTCCGCCGGTCACGGTGCAGGCGCCCGACTATCCCGACGCGCCGCTGGTGAATGCCAGCAATGGCAGTGTGATTTCCGGAACGGCGGGCGCGGGCCTGACCATCCTGCTTACGGATGGCGATGGCAATCCGATCGGCCAGACGGTAGCGGATGCGAGCGGCAACTGGAGCTTCACGCCGCCTGCGGCGCTTGCTGATGGAACCGTGGTCACTGCCGTGGCCCAGAATGCGGCCGGCAATACCAGCCCCGCCACGTCGATCACCATCGATGGCGTTGCGCCTGCCGCACCGGTCATCGATCCAAGCAACGGCACGACGATCAGCGGTACCGCCGAGGCCGGCAGCACGGTGACCCTCACCGACGGCAATGGCAACCCGATCGGCCAGGTCACCGCCGATGGCGATGGCCACTGGAGTTTCACCCCGGGCACGCCGTTGCCGGACGGCACGGTGGTGAATGCCACCGCAACCGATCCGGCCGGCAACACCAGCGGCCAGGGAAGCATCACGGTCGATGCGGTCGCGCCGTCCACGCCTACCGTGGAGCCCAGCAATGGCGGCACGCTCACGGGCACCGCCGAGCCCGGAAGCACGGTGGTGCTGACCGACGGCAACGGCAATCCGATTGCGGAAGTCGCCGTCGATGGCAGCGGCAACTGGAGCTATACCCCCGGCACGCCGCTGCCCGATGGCACGGTGGTCACGGTGGTTGCCCAGGATGCCTCAGGCAACAGCAGCCCGCCGGCAACGGTCACCGTGGATTCGCAGCCGCCTGCCGCGCCCATACTCGAGGCCAGCAACGGCACCACGCTCAGCGGAACCGCCGAGCCCGGCAGCACGGTCACCTTGACCGATGGCAACGGTAATCCGATCGGGCAGGTCACCGCCGACGGCAACGGTGACTGGAGCTTCACCCCGGCCACACCGCTTCCGAACGGCACCGTGGTCAACGCCAGTGCCACGGACGCCACCGGCAACACCGGCCCCGGCGCCAGCATCATCGTTGATGCGGTCGCACCCGCCGCCCCGGTCGTGCTCCCCAGCAACGGCACGAGCATCAGCGGTACCGCCGAGCCCGGCAGTACCGTGACGCTGACTGACGGCAGCGGCACTCCGATAGGCCAGACCACCACTGACGGCAACGGCAACTGGAGCTTCACCCCGGCCACGCCACTGCCGGACGGTACCGTGATCAATGCCACCGCCACCGACGCAGCAGGCAACACCGGCGGGCAGGGCGGCACCACGGTGGATGCGGTGCCACCGGCCGCGCCTGTGCTGAACCTGAGCAACGGCAGCGCAGTCGCTGGCACCGCCGAGCCTGGCAGCAGGGTGATCCTCACCGATGGCAATGGTGATCCGATTGCCAGCGTAACGGTGGATGGAAGCGGCAACTGGATCTACACGCCCGCCACGCCGCTGCCCAACGGGACGGTGGTCAACGCCGTGGCAGTGGATGGCTCCGGCAACGCCAGCGTCGGCAGCAGCGTCACCATCGACTCGCAGGCGCCGTCGGCGCCCGTGCTCGACGTCAGCAATGGCACCCTGATCGTAGGCACCGCCGAGCCGGGAAGCACGGTGACGCTCACCGACGGCAATGGCAATCTCATTGCGCAGGTCACCGCCGATGGCTTTGGCGACTGGACCTTCACTCCGGCGACGCCGCTTCCTGATGGCACCGTGATCAACGCCACGGCCACCGATGCCACCGGCAACACCAGTGCGCCTTCGTCGATCACGGTCGATGCCGTCGCACCTGCCGCACCCGTGGTCAACCCGAGCAATGGCATCACGCTCACTGGCACGGCCGAGCCGGGCAGTGTCGTCACGTTGATCGATGGCAGCGGTAATCCCTTCGGTCAGGCCCCGGTCGACAGCAACGGCAACTGGTCGTTCCCGCTCGCTACGCCGCTGCCCGATGGCAGCGTCGTCAGCGCGACCGCCACCGATGCCTCTGGCAATACCAGCGGCGCGACCAGCATCACCGTGGACGCGCTGCCACCGGCGACGCCGGTGCTGAATCCCAGCAACGGCAACACGGTCAGCGGTACCGCCGAGCCCAACAGCACGATCATCCTCACTGATGGCAACGGTGGTCTGATCGCGGAGGTCACCGTCGATGGCAGCGGCAACTGGAGCTACACGCCGGCCACCCCGCTGCCCGATGGCACCGTCGTCACGGCCGTGGCGGTGGACGCGGCAGGCAATACCAGTCCGCCGTCCACCGTCCCTGTCGATGCCAGTGCGCCGCCGGCGCCGGTCATCGATCCCAGCAACGGCACCACCGTCAGTGGTACTGCCGAAGCTGGCAGCACGGTCATCCTGACCGACGGCAGCGGCAATCCGATTGGCCAGGTCACCGCCGACGGCAGTGGCAACTGGAGCTTCACTCCCGGCACGCCGCTGCCGGACGGGACGGTGATCGTGGCGACCGCCACCGATGCCACCGGCAATACCGGTCCCCAGGCGGCCATCACCGTCGATGCGCTGCCGCCGCCGGCCCCCGTGCTCGAACCGAGCAATGGCACGACGATCACCGGCACCGCCGAGGCCGGCGCCACGGTGATCCTCACCGATGGCAACGGCAACCCGATCGGACAGACCACGGCCGATGGCAGCGGCAACTGGAGCTTCACCCCGGCCACGGCACTGCCTGACGGGACGGTGGTCAACGCGGTCGCGCAGGACGCGGCCGGCAACACCGGCCCGCAGGGCAGCACCACGGTCGATGCGGTGGCGCCGCCAACGCCGGTCGTCAATGCCAGCAATGGCAACGTCCTCACCGGCACCGCCGAACCGAACAGCACCGTGACGCTGACCGACGGCAACGGCAATCCGATCGGGCAGGCCACTGTCGATGGCAGTGGCAACTGGAGCTTCAGCCCCGCCACGCCGCTGCCCGATGGCACGGTGGTCAACGTCACCGCGACCGATGCCGCAGGCAACACCAGCGCACCGGCAAGCACCACCGTCGACAGCTCGCTGCCCTCGATTCCGCTGATCGATCCCAGCAACGGCTCGGTGATCAGCGGTACTGCAGATCCGGGCAATACGGTCATCATCACCGATGCCAGCGGCAACCCGATCGGCCAGGTCACGGCTGACGGCAGTGGCAACTGGTCGTTCACCCCGGGCGTACCGCTGCCCGATGGGACCGTGGTCAACGTGATCGCGCGCAGTCCTTCGGGTGTCGACAGTGCGCCGGCGGCCATCACCATCGATGGCGTTGCGCCGCCGGCGCCCGTGATCGATCCCAGCAATGGGGTCGAGATCAGTGGCACTGCGGAAGCCAATGCGGTCATCGTGCTGACCGACGGCAGCGGCACTCCGATCGGGCAGACCACGGCCGATGGCAGCGGCAACTGGAGCTTCACCCCGGCCACGCCATTGCCCGACGGCACGGTGGTCAACGCCATCGCGACGGACCCGGCCGGCAACAGCAGTGGCCCGGCCAGCATCACCGTGGATGCGCTGGCACCGTCGGCACCGATCATCAACGCCAGCAACGGCGTGGTGATCAGCGGCACCGCCGAAGCCGGTGCGATAGTGATTCTCACCGATGGCAACGGCAACCCGATCGGGCAGACCACGGCCGATGGCAGCGGCAACTGGAGCTTCACCCCCGCCACGGCGCTGCCGGACGGCACGGTGATCACCGCGGTCGCCCAGGATGCGGCGGGCAACACCAGTGGCCCGGCAAGCACCACGGTGGACGCGGTGGCACCGCCGGCGCCGGTGATCGACCCGAGCAACGGCAGTGTGGTAAGCGGTACGGCAGAAGCGGGTGCCACGGTGATCCTCACCGATGGCAGCGGCAACCCGATCGGGCAGACCACGGCCGATGGCAGTGGCAACTGGAGCTTCACTCCGGCCACGCCATTGCCCGATGGCACGGTGGTCAACGCCATCGCGACGGACCCGGCCGGCAACAGCAGCGGCCCCGCCAGTACCACCGTCGATGCGGTGGCGCCGCCGGCACCGGTGATCAACGCCAGCAACGGTGCGGTGATCAGCGGTACCGCCGAAGCCGGCGCGACGGTGGTCCTGACCGATGGCAATGGCGATCCGATCGGGCAGACCACCGCCGATGGCAGTGGCAACTGGTCGTTCACGCCCGCCACGCCGCTGCCCGATGGCACCGTGATCACGGCGGTGGCCCAGGATGCGGCAGGCAACGCGAGTGGCCCGGCCACGACCACCGTGGATACGGTGGCGCCGCCGGCGCCGGTGCTCGACCCGAGCAACGGCAGTGTGGTGAGCGGTACAGCCGAAGCCGGTGCCACAGTGATCCTGACCGATGGCAGCGGCAACCCGATCGGCCAGACCACCGCCGATGGCGCCGGCAACTGGAGCTACACGCCGGCTACACCGTTGCCGAATGGCACGGTGATCACTGCGGTGGCACAGGATGCGGCGGGCAACGGCAGCGGCCCGGCCAGTACCACGGTCGATTCGGTCGCGCCGCCGGCACCGACGATCGACGCGAGCAATGGCAGCGTCATCAGCGGCACCGCCGAAGCCGGTGCGACAGTGATCCTCACTGACGGCAACGGTATTCCGATTGGGCAGACCATCGCCGATGGCAGTGGCAACTGGTCGTTCACGCCCGGCACGCCTCTGCCCGATGGCACCGTCATCAATGCACTGGCGCGCGACGCGGCCGGCAACAACAGCAGCCCGGTCAGCACGACCGTCGATGCGGTCGCGCCCTCGGCGCCGACGCTCGATGCCAGCAACGGCACGGTGATCACCGGCACCGTCGAGCCCGGCGTGAAGGTGATCCTGACCGACGGCAACGGTGATCCCATCGGCGAAGCCATCGCCGATGGCAGTGGCAACTGGAGCTTCACCCCGGCTACGCCGCTGCCCGACGGCACCGTGATCAATGCCATCGCGCAGGATGCGGCCGGCAACAACAGCGGCCCGGTCACCACCACGGTGGATGCGGTGGCGCCGCCGGCCCCGGTGATCGATCCGAGCAATGGCAGCGTCATCAGCGGTACGGCTGAAGCCGGCGCCACGGTGATCCTCACCGATGGCAATGGCGATCCGATCGGGCAAGCTATCGCCGATGGCAGTGGCAACTGGAGCTTCACCCCTGGAGCGCCGCTGCCCGACGGCACCGTGATCAACGCGGTGGCACAGGATCCCGCAGGCAATAGCAGCGGCCCGGCCACCACCACGGTGGATGCGGTGGCGCCGCCGGCCCCGGTGATCGATCCGAGCAACGGCAGCGTCATCACTGGCACCGCTGAAGCCGGTGCAACAGTGATCCTGACCGATGGCAACGGCGATCCCATCGGCGAAACCACCGCCGATGGCAGCGGCAACTGGAGCTTCACTCCTGGAGCGCCGCTGCCCGATGGCACCGTGATCAACGCGGTGGCCCAGGATGCGGCGGGCAACAACAGCGGCCCGGCCACCACCACGGTGGACGCCGTGGCGCCGCCGGCGCCGCTGCTCAGCGTGAGTGCTGACGGTACGCTGCTGAGCGGCACGGCCGAGCCCAACAGCCAGGTCCGGATTGTGGTCAATGGAGACACCGCGAATCCGATCACCGTCAATGTGGATGGCAGCGGCAACTTCAGCCTGCCGTTCGCACCACCGTTGATTGCCGGCGAGCTGATCTCTGCGGTCGCGATCGATCTGGCGGGCAATACCAGCGGTCCGGCGACGATCAATGCCCCCGATCTTGCGCCACCGGACATCAGCGTGCCGGAGGCCGCCGACACGTGGATCAATGCTGCGGAAATCGGCGACGGCATCCAGGTCGACGTGACCGTTCGCCCGACGATGCAGGTCGGGCAGGTCATCACCGTCAGGTTCGCGGGCCAGAACGGCTACGAGGCCGATGTCAGCCACACCCTGACCGCTGCGGACATCGCGGCCGGTTCGGTGACCGTGACCTTGACGCCGCCCGCTGGCATGGGGCCGTTCCCGGAAGGCGCATCGACCATCACCGCCGAAGTCGCCGGTGGCACCGCATCGGCGCCGGAAGCCTTCACCATCGATACGGTTCCACCCGCAACCCCGGTGCTGTCGCTGGTCGGCAATCTGCTGACCATTTCCGCCGAACCCGGCACCGAATTGACGGTCACGCTGACGGTAGGAGGTGTGACGGCCACGGCGACGGTCACCGCCGACAACAGTGGCCTGGCGTCGCTGAACCTGCTCACCGATCTGGATATCGACTTCACCTGGGACCAGCTGCTCAACGCACAGGTGTCGGTCGTGGGCAGTGATCCGGCTGGCAATCCGAGCAACGTGGCCAGCATCGGCATCGGCACCAGCATCGAACAGCCGGTCACCATCGGCAACTTCGGGGTGGACGTCAGCCTCAATCCTCTCAGTCCGCGCTTTGGCTTCAGTGGCACCACCGAGCCGGATTCGAGCGTTGTGATCCGGGTGATCACGCCCGCGCTGAACGTCGAGCTGCTGCCGATCCAGGCCGATTCCTCCGGCAACTTCTCGCTGAACCTGCTCAGTCCGACCATCCTCAGCCAGCTCGGGTTGAACATCACCGATATCCTCAACCTTGGGTCGCAGATATCCTTCAATCTGGTATCTACCGATTCCAACGGCAACGACAGCGCTGCCTACGGCGTCACGCTGAGTCCGAACGGCCTGTCGTTGAACATCGGTCAGATCGATGTCAACGGTACATCCGGGAATGACGTACTGTCCGGCGCCAACGGCAGTTCCGAGCACATCAACGGCGGCGATGGCAGCGATCTGATCTTCAACGTCGGCAGCGGCGATCACGTGGTCGCCGGCAACGGCGACGACGCGATCCAGATCACCGCCACCAACTTCGTCAGCATCGATGGAGGGGCTGGATTCGACACCCTGATCCTGGCCAATGGCATCGACCTGGACTACAACTCGGCCGGTGTGGGCACGCTCAGCAACATCGAGCGCATCGATCTGGGCACGGGAGATTCGGGCAGCGTGCTCACCCTCACGGCGGCGGAAGTGGCGGCGATCACCGATGGCAACGACACGCTGCAGATCACCGGCGAGAGCAACGATGTGCTGAACGTCATCGGTGCGGTCAACACCGGAACCACCCAGTTGATCAATGGTGTGACCTACGACGTGTACACCTTTGGCAGCACCACGCTGCTGGTGGAGGACAACTCGGTGCAGGTGGTGGCCTGATGCCGCAACGGCGGAGCCGAAGGCGGTGGGCAGGAGGAGCGTTCGCGCTCCTCCTGCTGTGCGGCCTGCCGGCGGGGGCCAGTGCGATGAGTGTGGAGCAGGCTGTGCAGACCGGACTGGCGATCCATCCCCGGGTGCGTGCGGCGCTGAGCGAAGCGGAACGGGCAGGCACCGACGTGAAAATCGCACGGGGGGGCTACTTTCCCGCACTGCAGGTCTCTGGCGGACCGCAGGCCGGACACATGTCCGAGATGGTGTACGACGTCACGCTGTCGCAGATGCTGTTCGACTGGGGCCGGACGCGCAGCCAGGTCGAGGCCGCCAGTGCGACCCAGCGCCGCTATCTGGCAGCGCTGGAGGTCGCCCGGGACGACGCAGCGCTGGATATCATCGAGACCTACCTGGACGTGCTGGTCGCCCGCGAAAGAGTGGTGGCCGTGCGTGACTTCCTGCAGCGGATCGAGGGCGTCCGCGGCATGGCCCGCGACCGCAGCGGCAGCGGCTACGCCGACCGCACCGAGCTGGATCGCGCGCAGCTGGAGTTCGCGCGCGGCCAGGACCAGCTGGCGTTCGAGGAAGGCGCGTTGCGCGATGCCAACAACCAGCTGGCCCTGCTGCTGGGCCGGGATCCTGGCCCGCTGCAGGCGCCGGACCTGCCTGCCGGACAGCGGGCGTGGCAGCGTGACGGCCTGGATGCAGCAATCGAGGCCGCGCCGCTGCTGCGGGAATCGCGCGAGGATGCCGCGGCAGCCGAGGCGGAGCTGGCCGAATCGCGCGCGGCATTGAAGCCACAGCTCAACGTGGAGGCATCGGCGCTGCGCCGCGAGATCGGCGGGCAGATGGAGAACGATTCGGTGGTTTCGCTGCGCCTGCGCATGGATGTCCTGCGCGGCTTCAGCAATTTCCAGCGGCCGGCGGCGGCCCGGCAGCGACTGGAGGCGGCGCAGTGGAGTGCCGACGCCACCCGCCGTGATCTGCGGCGCAAGATGCGCACCTTGTTCGACAACGCCGATGCGCTGGTACTGCGTGAGCAGGCGCTGCAGCAACAGGTGGAGGAGTCCACGCACGTCGGCGGCCTGTATCACGACCAGTTCCAGGTCGGACGCCGCGACATCATCGATCTGCTCAGCGTGCAGCGCGAGCGGATGGAGGCCGAACGCCAGCTGGCAACTCTGCGCATGGAGCGGGTCCGTATCGATTATCGCGCTGCCGCCCAGATCGGGCAGCTGGGTGAGTTGCTTGGAGGGAGGACGCATGCAGACGCCGCGCATTGAATCGACTACCACCGGCAGCGGCAACACGCCGCGCGACCCGCTGCAGGATGGCCTGTTGCTGCTGTGCGAGCGGCTGGGCCGGCCACTGGGTGCTGCCGAGCTGGTTGACGGCATTGCTCTGGAGCACGGGCGGCTGCCATTGCAGCGGGTGCCACGCGCGCTGCGGCGGGCGGACCTGAACGCGCGCGTGGAGGCCTTCGAGCTGACCGACATCGACGCCTATCTGCTGCCGGTCCTGCTGCTGCTGAACAATGGGAACACGCTGTTGTTGACGGCGATCAGCGATGACCAGGCGCAGGTGGAGGTGCCACAGGCCGAGGGTGGCACACAGGCCATGCCGCTGCAGGCACTGCAGGCGCTGTACAGTGGTACGGCAGTGTTCGCCAAACCGCGCTTCCGCTCGGATGGCCGGGTCGGCGATTTCGCTGCGGGCCGGGGCGAGCACTGGTTCTACGGGCCCCTGCGTCAGCTGTGGCGCTCCTATGTCGAGGTGGGGGCCGCCGCATTCGTGGCCAACCTGCTGGCCATCGCGACGGCGATCTTCGCCATGCAGGTCTATGACCGGGTGGTGCCGGTGGCAGCGTTCGACACGCTGTGGGTGCTGGCCAGTGGCGTTGCCCTGGCGGTCATCATCGAAGGGGTGATGCGCGTCCTGCGCGGGCAGCTGCTGCATGTGCTCGGCAAGCGCATGGACCTGCAGCTGGGAACGCTGCTGTTCGCCCGCGTGCTCGGTACCCGGATCAACGCCAAGCCGGCGTCGATGGGGGCATTCAGTACGCAGGTGCGCGAGTTTGAGGGCGTGCGTGATTTCTTCACCTCGTCCACCGCTGCGCTGCTCAGCGACCTGCCGTTCGTGTTCGTGTTCCTGCTGCTGATCGCGCTGATCGGTGGGCATGTGGTCTGGGTGCCGGTGGCGGCCTGTGTCCTGATGGTGCTGCCGGGCGTGCTCGCGCAGCGCCGGCTGGGTGAGCTGTCGCGGCAGAATCTGCGCGAAGGGGCGATGAAGAACAGCGTGCTGCTGGAGGCCTTTGAACACCTGGAATCAGTGAAGGCCACCCGTGCCGAAGGCCGCAGCCTGAAGCACTGGGAAAGCCTGACGGCGCAGCTGGCGGGAACGGCGTTGAAGACAAGTACGCTCACCGCCAGCCTCAGCCATGGCGCGGCCGTGGTGCAGCAGCTTGCGTATGTGGGTGTGGTCGCCTTCGGTGTCTACCGCATCAATGACGGTGCGATGACCGTGGGCGCACTGGTGGCGTGCTCGATCCTGTCATCGCGGGCGATCGCGCCGCTGGCGCAGGTTGCGGCGGTGCTGGGGCGCTGGCAGCACACCCGCGTCGCCATGGAGGGGCTGGACCAGTTGATGGGCGCCGAGCAGGAGCGCCCACAGGGTGCCCGCTTCGTGCACCGGCCGCGCCTGCAGGGTGCCTACCAGCTGCACGATGTCCGCCTGGCGCTGGGCGAAGGGCCGTGGGTGGTCGACGTGCATGCGCTGTCCATCGCACGTGGGCAGCGGGTGGCGCTGCTGGGCGGCAACGGTGCGGGCAAGTCCAGCCTGCTGCGCGTGCTGTCCGGACTGGTGACGCCGCAGCAGGGACGCCTGTTGCTGGACGACGTGGCGCTGGCACAGATCGATCCCGGTGACCGCGCACGGAACATTGGTTATCTGCCGCAGGACGTGGCGTTGTTCCATGGCAGCCTGCGCGACAACCTCAATCTGGAAGGTGCCGCCTGGCGGGATGAGGAGCTGCTGGAGGCGCTGGACGCGGTGGGCATGGGGCCTTTCGTGCGCGGCAATCCGTTGGGGCTGGACCAGCTGGTGATGGGCAACGGCAGCCTGTCCGGTGGCCAGCGCCAGGCCATCGGCCTGGCCCGGGTGATCCTGCAGGATCCGCCTGTCGTGCTGCTGGATGAGCCCACCGCCGCCTTCGACCAGCAGAGCGAGACCCATGTCATCCAGTTCCTGCAGCGTTGGCTCGGCCAGCGCACGCTGGTACTGACCACCCACAAGCGCAGCATGCTGGCCCTCGTCGAGCGTGCCGTGGTGATGCGCAACGGCAGGATCATCATGGACGGCCCATTGGAGCAGGTGGTGCAGGGCAACCAGGTGCAGCCGATCACCGCGGTCGCAGGGGGACATCATGGTTGAGCGGCAGAAGCGTTCGCAGCGACTGCGGCGCGAGCTTGCGGATCCACTGCTGGCGTCCACGCATCCCGTGTACCGACCGCTGTTGTGGGTGCTGCTGGCGACGGTGGCCATCGCCGTGGGCTGGGCCGCGCTTGCGCAGCTGGACCAGGTGACCCGTGGCGAGGGCAGGGTGGTGCCGTACAGCCGCATGCAGAAGATCCAGAGCCTGGAAGGCGGCATCCTCGATCGCCTGCTGGTGAAGGAGGGAGACCTGGTCGAAGTGGGCCAGCCGCTGGTGCGGCTGGAGGAAACCCACTTCCGCACCAACTACGAGGAATCGGCCAACCAGTCGCAGGTGCTGCGGGCCGCAATCGCGCGACTGGATGCGGAGGTGCTGGGCAAAGGTGCCATCGAGTTCCCGGACGACATTCCGGCCGGGAGCGCGCTGGCACGTTCGGAGCGGGAGCTGTACCAGTCCCGCCGTGCGACATTGCAGCAGAGTTCGGCAGCCATCGGCCAGCAGCTGTCGATCGCGCGCGACCAGCTGCGGATCGTGCGGCCGCTGGTCGCGCGCAACGCCGTCAGCCAGATGGAAGAGTTGAAGCTGACCCAGGAAATCGCCACGTTGACCGGCAAGCTCAGCGAGTTGCGCAACACCTATTTCCAGGAAGCCTATACCGAACGCTCCAAGCTGAAGGCGGAGTTGTCCGCACTGGAGCCGATCGTTCACCAGCGGCAGGACCAGCTGCGGCGCACCGAGATCCTGTCGCCCGTGCGTGGGCGGGTCAACACGGTGCTGATCAATACCCGCGGTGGCGTGATTCCTCCCGGCGAGCCGATCATGGAGGTGATTCCGGTGGAGGAACGGCTGCTGGTGGAAGCCCGCGTCAAGCCGCGCGACGTCGCGTTCCTGGTGCCGGGCATGCCGGCCAAGGTCAAGATCACCGCCTATGACTACACCATCTACGGCGAACTCAGCGGCACCGTCGAGCAGATCAGTGCCGATACCATCGAGGAGGATACGCCGCGGGGCAAGGAATCGTTCTACCAGGTGCTGATCCGCACCGATGGCAGCCAGCTGCGGCGGCACGGCGAGGCCCTGCCGATCATTCCCGGCATGGTGGCGGATGTGGACATCCTGACCGGCAAGCGCAGCGTCCTGAACTACCTGCTGCGACCGTTGATCAAGGCGCGGTTGAACTGAGACCGGGAGTCGGCCGCATGCCATGCAGCTGCGGCAGGGCGGCCTTCATCGCATCGATGAAGGCGCGCAGCCGCGCCGGCTGCTGGCGCGCGACAGGAAACACCACATGGACCGGCAGGGGCGGCGCTTCCCAGCCCGGCAACAACTGGACCAGGCGGCCGTGCGCCAGATCCTCGGCGACCAGCCAGGCCGATACCACCGCCGCACCCAGGCCCGCACGCGCCGCCTGCTGGACCACGAACAGGTTGTCACTGAGCAGGCGCGGCGTGATCGACAGTGTGTGCGGACGCCCGCGTGCGTCGTACAGCAGCAGGCGTTCGCGGTAGTAGGTGACGAGGGAGATCCAGGGCATTGCCTGCGCCTGTGCAGCGGTGGTCACCGCATCGGGATCGACCAGCGAAGGCGCGGCGACCACGATGCGTGGGACTTCGGCCAGCGGCAGCGCGACCATGCGTGGCTCGTCCACCGGGCCGACCCGCACCGCACAGTCGACGCCCTCGGCAATGAAGTCCGGGCGCCGGTCTTCGAGGATCCACTCCAGGCTCAACTGTGGATGCCGGGCGAGGAAGGCGAGCATGGTCGGCAGCAGCTGTGCCTGTCCAAACGCATGCGGCACCATCACACGCAGGCGCCCACGCAGCACGTCGGGTTGTCCCTGCAGTTCGGCCTGGAGCGTTTCCCATTCTTCCACCACCCGCTGCGCGTGCCGCTGGCAGCGCATGCCCTCCTCGGTCAGCTGCAGACCATGCGTGGACCGGTGCAGCAGTCGCAGGCCCAGTTGCCGTTCCAGTGCCTGCAGGCGGCGGCTCACGGTGGGCTGGGTGGTACCCAGCTGCGCGGCGGCGGCAGACAGGCTGCCGGCGTCGACGATGCGCAGGAAGGTGCGCAGCAGGTCGAGCCGGTCGGCGCCCGGGGCCATGTCCATCATACGCACCATGTATGAAAAGTATTCATTTGATCCTACTACAGACGTGAGGCGAATAGGCGCAGGCTACCTCCCGTTCCCTGACTGGAGTTGCTGATGTCCACCCCCACGCTTTCCGTGACCGCCCCGCCGGTCGTGGCTCCTTCCACCTCCCTGGTACTGGCGATGGCGGCCGGTGCCGGGTTTTCGGTGGCATCGCTCTATTACAGCCAGCCGATGCTGGGACTGATCGCCCAGGACCTGTCCGCGGGCGAGCGCGCGGCAGGTCTGGTGCCGACCCTGACCCAGCTCGGCTATGCGCTGGGCATCCTGCTGCTGGCGCCCTTGGGGGATCGTTTCGACCGCCGGTCGCTGATCCTGCTGAAGTCCGCGCTGCTGTCGGTTGCACTTGCCGCAGCGGCCGGGGCGGGGCACCTGCCGGGCCTGCTGATGGCCAGCCTGCTGGTCGGGTTGATGGCAACGCTGGCCCAGGACATCGTGCCTGCCGCTGCGGCGCTGGCACCGGATGCGCAACGCGGGCAGGTGGTCGGACGGGTGATGACCGGTCTGCTGCTGGGCATCCTGCTGTCGCGCGTGGTCAGCGGGATGGTGGCCGAGGCCTGGGGCTGGCGCACCCAGTTCGTGCTGGCGGCCGTGTCCGTGGCGGCGATGGGGGGGGTGATGGCGCGTGCACTGCCCCGCTTCGCACCCACCAGCACCCTGCGCTATCCGGCGCTGCTGGGCTCGTTGCTGTCGCTGTGGCGGGAGCAGCCGCAGCTGCGCCGGGCGGTGGCGAGCCAGTCGTTGCTGGCGGTGGGTTTCAGCGCGTTCTGGTCAACCCTGGCGCTGATGCTGCATGCGCGTCTGGGACTGGGCAGTGCTGCCGCCGGCGCCTTCGGTATTGCCGGTGCGGCGGGCGCGCTGGCGGCGCCGTTCGCCGGTCGCTTCGCCGACAGGCTGGGCAGCCCCGCAGTGGCACGCCTGGCGATCATGGTGGCATTGCTTGGCTTTGCACTGCTGCTCGCCGAATCGTGGCTGCCCGCAGCGGCACTGCTGCCGCTGCTGGTGGCCAGCGCACTGCTGTTCGATTTCGGCTTCCAGTCGGCTTTGGTGGCCCACCAGACACTGGTGTATGGCCTGGCGCCCGCCGCACGCAGCCGTCTCAATGCAGTGCTGTTCACCGGCATGTTCATCGGCATGGCGGCCGGAGGCGCACTTGGCAGCCTGGCATTGGCGCAGTGGGGGTGGCATGGGGTGGCATGGCTGGCGACGCTCTGTGCCGGTGGCAGCCTGCTGATCCGCCTGCGCTGAGCGCTGCGCGCGCAGCCGCGCGTCAATCGTGGCCGCTGTCGTCCAGGCTGATGATGCCGCGGCGCAGGGCCTGGGTGACCGCATGGGTGCGGTCGCCGACGCCCAGCTTGTCCATCAGGCTCTTCATGTGCGCTTTTACCGTCTGCTCCGAGATCTGCATGCGTTCGCCGATGCGCTTGTTCGAGAGTCCGCCGGCAACATGCCGCAGCACCTCGGTTTCGCGCGGCGACAGCCGGTCCTCCACCACGTGCGCGGCGATGCTGGCGGCCACCGCGGGTGGAATAGGCGCACGGCGACCACCGGCCACCATGCGGATGGTATCGATCAGTTCATGGCGCAGCATGTCCTTGAGTAGATAGGCGCTGGCGCCGGCCTGCAGGGCGCGCACCGCTCGTACGTCGCCGCGGTAGGTGGTCAGCACGATGATGCGGGCACGCGGGTCGAGCGCGCGGATCCGCATGATGGCCTCGACACCGTCCAGCCGGGGCATCTGCAGGTCCATCAGCACCACGTCCGGTTGCAGATGCTGGTACTGCGCGATGGCTTCTTCACCGTCGGCAGCTTCGCCCAGCAGCCGCAGGTCCGGCTGGGCGCCGAGCAGGGCCGCCAGGCCGTCGCGCAGCAGCGGGTGGTCATCGACCACCAGCACGCCGATGGGAGGGGAGAGCTCAGTCATGGTCAGGTCTGCTCCAGGGCCAGCGCCAGCGCGACGGCCTTCGGTGATAGAGGCGGCGCGCGGGGACCGACAGCGCCACTTCAGTGCCCAGGCCGGGCCGCGTCCACAGCTTCAGCGCCGCGCCCAGCCGCTGCGCGCGCTCGCGCATGCCCTGCAGCCCCCAGTGGCCGGCACCGGCATGGTCGTCGGCAATGCCAACGCCGTCATCGCGGACATGCAGCAGGAAGCAGCGGGCACCGTAGGACAGCTCGACCTCGATGGCGCTGGCCTGCGCATGCCGCAATGCATTGCGGATCGCCTCGCGGCCGATCAGGAACACCTCCTCGGCAGCATCCGGCTGCAGGCGGGGCGGTGTGCCTTCCACGGTCAGGCGCAGTGGGTTGGTGCCCTGGCCGGCGTACTCGGCGTGCACATCGGCCAGGGCCGAGGCCAGATCACGACCCGCGAAGGGACCGTCGCGCAACGCGTTGACCCGTTCGCGGCCCTCGGCCAGATTGCGTTCGGCCAGCTGCATCGCCGATTCCAGCTGGCTGCGCACGGTTTCCGGCGTCTGTGGTGACTGGCTGATCGCGTGCAGGCGCAGGATCAGGCCCTGGCTGCCCTGCAGCAGCGTGTCATGCAGGTCACGGGCGATGCGCTCGCGTTCGCCGTTGCGCTCCTGCAGCCGGGCCCGGAACAGCGCGGCCAGCTGTCCGCTGCGGATCCGTACGGCCATCACCAGCACCACCAGCACCAGCAGCGCGCACAGCAGCTTGAACCAGACGGTCTGCATGAAGGTCGGTGCGATGCGGAAGCTGCGATGCGCCGGCACCCGGCTCCAGATGCCGTCTTCATTGGCGGCCTCCACCTCGAAGCGGTAGCTGCCGGGGGCCAGGTTCGTGTAGTAGGCGCGGGTGCTGCTGCCGGCGTCCTGCCAGTCCTCGTCGACACCCGACAGTCGATAGCGGTAGCGGTTGCGTTCGGGCCGGGCCAGTGAAAGGGCCACGTAGTCGATCTGCAGCTGGGTGGTACCAGCGGGCAGGCGCATATTGTCACGCAGTGGTTCGTGCACGTTGCCGTACAGCACATCGCCGATGCGGACGCTCGGCGCCATGCTGTTGACGTGCGCGTGGGTCGTGTCCAGCCATGCCAGGCCCTGGTTGGTGGCCAGCCAGAGCAGCCCGTCACCGGCCAGCACCGCCGTGGAGATCGGACCGCTCTGCAGGGCGACGCCCGGCATGCCGTCCACGGCATCGAACAGGCGCGGCGTCACCGGCAGGCCGGCGCGCAGCGCGTGCCGCAGATGCGCGCTGTCCAGACGCACCAGGCCGCGGCTGCCGTTGAGCCAGAGCCGGCCCTGTGCATCGGCCACCATGCCGGTGATGCCTTCGAGCACGCCCGCAAGGTCGGTGCGTACCGGCATGAAACGTCCGCCGCCCAGGCGTGCGGCCAGGCCCGATTCGCCGGCGACCAGCAACAGATCGCGCTGCTGCAGCAGGGCAGTCACCGGCCCCACTGACAACCCCTGCGTGGCACCGAAGGTCTCGATCGTGCTATCACCCAGATGGCGCAGGCGTCCATCGGCATACCCCAGCAGCAGCTGGCCGTTGTCGTCCATTGCCAGGGAGGAACAGGCCTGCTCGGGCAGGCGCGGTTCGCGCTGCCAACGGCCCTGCGCGTAATGCAGCACGCCGCGCTCGCCGGTACAGACCCAGGCCTGCTCGTCATCGGGAAACAGCAGCGCGTGCAGTGGCTGGCCGGTGAACGGCGCCGGCAGTGCGATCCGTGCGGTCCGGCCGTTACGCGTGCGCGCGAGATTGACCCAGTCGAACTGCCAGATCGGCGTCGGCGCGCCGCGTGCAGCGGCTTTAAGTTGCGCGCCACTGCCGTCGAGCAGCTCCCGGCGCAGGTCATAAGGTGCCAGATCCTCGCCGTAGCCATACACGCGGCCATCGCTGGCACGGACCAGCGAGCGATACGGATCGGCAGGACCGGCCGACAGCGTTTTCACGCTGCGCGCGCGGAAGCGGTTGAGGCCGAGATTGGTGCCGACCCAGATATTGCCTTCGCGGTCGGCCATGATCGGCACGGCCGACGTTGCGGTCAGGCCATCCGGTGAATCGAAACGTTCCATGCGCACGGCGCGCCTGCCATCGAACGTGACCCTGGCGACCCCACCGTGCGGGCTCATCGTCGCCCACAGCGCGCCATCAGCGGTGAACTGCAGCCGCGCAGCGACCAGCTCCGGCAGGCGGCGTGCTTCGCGCTCGTGCTGTGGCAGCACACCCTCCGCGTTGGCCAGCGGCGAGGTGCCGCGCACGCGGTCGGCCAGCCACACCTCGCCCAGCGGGCTCTCCACCAACGTGGCCATCTGCGAGACAGCGATGCCGGTGTCCTCGAAGCGGACGGCACCCGGCGCGCGTTTCCAGATCTTCAGGTCGGCCAGCACCCAGAAGGTATTGCGGCTGTCCTGCAGGACCCACTGCACGCGCCGCTCGGGCAGGCCTGCGCTGGCCGGTGGCGGCCGCCAGCGCTTGCCGTCGAACCAGCGCAGCCCGCCGTTGATGGCGGCCCAGCGGCGCCCCTGCTGGTCGCGGCTGAAGCGCGGCACCACGCCGACCGGAACCCCTTCCTCGCGCCCGAAGTTGCGCAGCTGGCCATTGGCGAACTGGCTGATGCCCGCCTGGAAATAGCCGATCCACAGCGCATCGCCATCGCCGGGCACCAGGGTGACCATGTTGGTGGAGGGAAATCGGCTGCCGGGCGGTGCGGGCTGCCGCTCGAAGCGACGCCCGTCGAAGCGGTACAGCCCGGAGCCGGTGGCCAGCCAGAGCAGGCCGTCGCGATCCTGGGCGATGTCCCAGATATCGCCGGGTGCGCCCTGTCCCACCCGCCAGGCGGTGTGCTCGTAGCCGGGCAGCCCGCTGCTCACTGCCGGGCGCTGCACGGCGTGGGCGGGCAGGGCGATGCACAGCAGCAGGCACATCAGCAACGCCGTCAGGCGACGCAGGGAAGGGAAGGGGCAGCCATGCATGCAGCGCATTCTCGCAGGTGCGGGGCAGGGCGGGGTGACCCGAACGGGGTAGGCGCCTGCCGCGGCACTCGGCTATCACGCCGGCATGGACCACAGAGACTCTCCATGCAGCGCCTGTTCGTGATGTTTCCTGACCGCGGTCCCGGCGCCGGCCTGTTATGGCTGCGGCTGTGCGTGGTCGCAGCGCTGTGCGTGCGCCCGTCCAGCGCGGGCTGGCTGACGGCTGCCTGCCTGCTGGTCGCCCTGTCGCTGCTGCTGGGGGTGCTGACGCCGCTGTCGGCGCTGCTGGCCGTGCCGTGCCTGTTCTGGCAGTCGGTGCCGTGGGCCCTGGCGTTGCTGCCGTTGGCCCTGCTGGCACTTGGGCCGGGTGCCTACTCGCTGGACGCGCGGCTGTTCGGACGACGTGTGCTGGAGCGACGGTCTCCCCCATTCGGGTAGGTGCTGCCCTCGTCCGTCGGGGGTAGGGCATCGTGCCGGCGCCCCGCACCATGGGGCACCCCGTCGTGGCACCCCTCCATGGCTACCGTATCCCGCCCTGTTCCGACCGTCGCGGCGTTGCCGCCCCGGCAGGCTGCCGCTCTGCAGCGTGCGCTGCATTACATCGATGAACACCTGTCACAGCCGATGCGGGTCACCGAGCTGGCTGACGCGGCCTGCGTGAGCCGCTTCCATCTGGTGCGGCTGTTCCGCACCGGAACCGGCGCGAGCCCACTGCGCTACGTGCGCCGCCGCCGTATCGAGCGTGCCCGCCAGCTGCTGCCCGTCGTGCAACTGCCGATGTCCTGCCTGGCGCAGCAGCTGGGCTTCTTCGACCAGAGCCATTTCGTCCGCAGCTTCCGCGCGGAGACCGGCTGCAGCCCCGGCCAGTACCTGGCTGGAGATGCAGCCCTGTCCCTTCCCCCTGCCCTTGTTCGCAACGGAGTCCATCCATGAGCCTCGCTACCGCAATTCCTGCCAAAGGCCTGCTATCGCCCACCGATCACGCACTGGTCCTGATCGATTTCCAGTCGCAGATGGCATTTGCAACCCACACGATCGACATCTCGGCGCTGCGCAACAATGTCGCGCTGATCAGCAAGGGCGCGCAGGGTTTCAATGTGCCTGTGGTGCTGACCACGGTCGCGGAGACCTCGTTCTCCGGCCCGATGTTTCCGGAGCTGCCGGTGATCTTCCCCGGGCAGAAGGTGTTCGATCGCACCTCCATGAACACCTGGGAAGACCAGCCGGTGATCGATGAGATCAATCGCATCGGCAGGCGTCGCCTGGTGATGGCCGGGCTGTGGACCAGCGTGTGCATCGTGGGGCCTGCGCTGTCAGCGCTGGAGCAGGGTTTCCAGGTGTACGTGATCACCGACGCCTGCGGCGATGTCAGCGTGGAAGCACATGAGCGGGCGATCGCCCGCATGGTGCAGGCCGGTGCGGTGCCGATGACCAGCGTGCAGTACCTGCTGGAGCTGCAGCGCGACTGGGCGCGCGGCGAGACCTATGGCCTGACCACCGGCATCGCCCGTGATCACGCGGGCGGTTACGGCATCGGCATCCAGTACGCCAAGACCATGTTCGGCGCCCAGGAAGGCGGGCACTGACCATGGATCCGGGGCTCGACCTGGCGCTGCTGATCCTGCGCGTGGCGGCGGGCGGCTTCCTGCTGCCCC
Organism: Stenotrophomonas sp. STEN225; assembly: GCF_056756445.1. Lineage (NCBI taxonomy): Bacteria > Pseudomonadati > Pseudomonadota > Gammaproteobacteria > Lysobacterales > Lysobacteraceae > Stenotrophomonas > Stenotrophomonas sp. STEN225. The sequence goes on from NZ_JBRRBV010000005.1 coordinate 59,337, forward strand.
ACGCGCTGGGCAAGCTGTTCGGCTGGTTCGGTGGCCCTGGCCTGAGCGGTTTCGCGGCCGAACTGCGTGGCTTCGGCCTGCCGTCGGCGGCGCCTCTGCCATTGCTGCTGGCCGGGCTGCAGGTGCTGTCCGGAATGGCCGTACTGCTGGGCTGGCAGACACGCATCGCTGCGCTGGCCGCAGCGGCGTTCATCGGCTTCACCGTGCTGCTGGCCGTGCCCAAGGGCTGGTTCTGGATGCGCGCCGGCGCCGAGTACCCCCTGATGTGGACCCTCGTCCTGCTGGCCATCGCGCTGGCCGGGCCGGGAGCCTGGGCGCTGGACAGCCCCGTATTTCCCGGAGACATCGCATGAACCATGAGCCACTCGATCCCGGCCGCCGCAGCGTCGTACTGGGCACCGGCGCTGCCGTGGCGCTGGGCCTTGCCGGACAGGCCGGCGCCGCCCTCGATTCCGCCCCCAAGGAGCGCCGCATGCACACACTGGTCATCCGCAACGCCCGCATCACCACGCTCGATCCACACCGTCCGCATGCACAGGCGCTGGCCGTACAGGAAGGGCGCATCATCGCCGTAGGCAGCGATGAAGAGATCATGCGTGGTTGGGGAGCCGAAGCCACGCTCATCGACGCACAGGGCAGGCGACTGGTGCCCGGCCTCAACGACAGTCACACCCACCTCATCCGTGGTGGCCTGAACTACAACCTGGAGCTGCGCTGGGACGGGCTGCGTTCGCTGGCCGATGCAATGGCCATGCTCAAGGCACAGGTCGATCGCACCCCGGCGCCGCAATGGGTGCGCGTGGTGGGGGGCTTCACCGCCGCCCAGTTCCACGAGAAGCGCCTGCCGACCCTGCAGGAGCTCAACCAGATCGCACCGGATACGCCGGTGTTCCTGCTGCACCTGTATGACCGCGCGCTGCTCAACGGGGCGGCGCTGCGTGCATGCGGCTACACCCGCGAAACGCCGGACCCGCCCGGTGGCCAGATCGTGCGCGATTCGCTGGGCAACCCCACCGGCCTGCTGCTGGCCAAGCCCAATGCGTTGATTCTGTATGCGACGCTGGCCAAGGGGCCACGCCTGCCGGTCGAATACCAGGCCAACTCCACCCGTCACTTCATGCGCGAGTTGAACCGGCTCGGCATCACCTCGGTGATCGATGCCGGGGGAGGCTTCCAGAACTATCCCGAGGACTACCAGGTCATCGAGCAGCTGCACCGCGACGACCAGCTGACCGTGCGTATCGCCTACAACCTGTTCACGCAGAACAAAGGCAAGGAAGTGGATGACTTCCGTGGCTGGAGTGAGATCCTGCAGCCCCGCCAGGGCGATGATCTGCTGCGCCACAACGGCGCCGGCGAGATGCTGGTGTTCTCGGCAGCGGACTTCGAGCTGTTCAGCGAACCACGCCCCGAGCTGCCGCCGGAACTGGAGCCGGAGCTGCATGATGTGGTGAAGCTGCTGGTGCAGAAGCGCTGGCCGTTCCGCATCCACGCGACCTATGACGAGAGCATCGGCCGCATCCTCGATGTCTATGAGCAGGTCAACCGCGAAGTACCGTTCGATGGACTGCACTGGTTCATCGATCACGCCGAGACCATCACCCCGCGCAACATCGAGCGGATCCGGGCACTGGGTGGAGGCATTGCGGTACAGCACCGCATGGCCTACCAGGGCGAAGCGTTCGTCGAACGCTATGGCGTGCAGGCGGCACGGCACACGCCGCCGGTGAAGCGCATGCTGGCCGAAGGCGTGCCGGTCGGCGCGGGCACCGACGCCACCCGCGTGGCCAGCTACAACCCCTGGGTCGCGCTGTCGTGGCTGGTCACCGGGCGCACCGTCGGCGGCCTGGCGCTGTATGGGGAGGAGAACCTGCTGGAGCGCGAGCAGGCCTTGCGCCTGTGGACGCAGGGCAGCGCATGGTTCTCCGGCGATGAAGCGGTGAAGGGCACCTTGAGGGAAGGCCAGTTGGCCGATTTCATCCTGCTCTCGGCCGATTTCTTCCGCGTCGAAGATGCCCGCATCGCCGACATCACCAGCGTGCTTACCGTGGTCGGTGGCCGCATCGTGCATGCCGGCGAAGACTATGCCGGACTGGCGCCGCAGCTGCCGCCGGCGATGCCGGACTGGTCGCCGGTCAACCGGTTCGGGGGGTATCACGTGGGCGGCGCGGCCACCGGCGTGGCGATGGCGCATCACCATCACCCTGGTGCGGCCTGCAGGACCCACGGTGTACACGACCATGCCGCGCGCCACGCAGTACCCAGCAATGATCTGACCGCATTCTGGGGTGCGATGGGATGCTCGTGCTTCGCATTCTGAGCCTCGCCCTGCTGGCCGCGCCGTCCCTTGCGCTCGCCTGCGAGGGGGGCTACTGCAGCGATGCCGCTGATGGCACGTTGCAGTGGGATGCCTCGATGCGTCTGCGCGGAATGTACTACGACCCGACCCGCTTCGGTATCGGCGGCGGCGAGGATGGCTACGGCCTGCTTCGCGCATTGGCGTCGGCCACCTACGGTGAACGCGACTGGAAGGCGATGCTGCAGCTGGGCGTGCACGGCGAGCGTGGGAGGGCCGGTGGACCTGGCAGGACCGATCGGGGTGCGCTGGACGTGCAGCAGGCGTACTGGCGCTGGCAGCGCGGCGGCCTGCATGTGCAGCTCGGGCGGCAGGAGGCGGGCCATGGCAGCTCGCGCCTGCTGTCGGTGCGCGACGGGCCGAATATCCGCCTGGCCTTCGATGGTGCCAGGGTCGGATGGCAGGGCGGACTGGGCGTGCTGGAACTGATGGCACTGCGTCCGGTGGAGAACCGGCCGGGTGCGTTCGATGACAGTGGCGAACGCGGTGCGCATCTGTGGGGTGCCTATGCAACCACGGCGCCAGGCCAGGGTCCGGGCCAGTGGGACCTCTATCTGCTGGACTATCGCCGGGAGGACGCCCGCTTCGCGGCAGGCGCCGGCATCGAGCGCCGGCAGACTCTCGGGGCGCGCTGGTTCGGCCAGGCCGGATCGTTGGACTGGAACAGCGAGCTGGTCGTGCAGGGCGGTGAGCTGCGGACCAGCAGCGAGCAGCTTGATATCCGCGCGTGGACGCTGGCCACCGATACCGGTTGGCGTTGGCCGCAACTGCCCTTGCAGCCACGGCTGGGACTGAAGGCCGACATCGCCAGTGGTGATGGCCGCCCGAACGACGCCCGGCTGGGCACCTTCAATGCCCTGTTCCCGAAATCGGCCTACTTCAGCGAAGCCAGCCTGCTGGCGCCGGCGAACCTGATGGACGTGCAGCCAACCCTCACACTGCGGTTGCACGAATCCGTCACCACTGAACTGGGCATGCAGATGGCCTGGAAGCACCGCCGCGCCGATGCGGTGTACACCACGCCCGCACCGCTGGTGGCGTTGCCCGGCAGCGCAGGCGGCGCGCGCAGGATCGGCCGCCAGTACAAATCCGAAACCCGCTGGCAGGCCAGTGCACACTGGCAGTGGCAGCTGCAGCTGGCCTGGGTCGATGCCGGTCCTGCGCTGACGCAGGCCGGTGGCCAGGACACGTTGTTCGCCTCGATCGTTGGAGCATGGCAATGGTGAATGCACGCACATCGCAACCTCCCGCACCGGCCGCAGGTGCCTGGTCCCCGCTGAAGATCCGCATGTTCCGCTCGATCTGGCTGGCGATCCTGGCCAGCAACATCGGTACGTGGGTCAATGACGTGGCCGCGGCCTGGGTGATGGCCGAACGCACAGGATCACCGTTGATGGTGGCCCTGGTGCAGTCAGCCACAACCGTACCGATCGTGCTGCTGGCACTGGCCGCAGGAACCCTGGCCGACATCGTCGATCGCCGCACGTACCTGCTGGCCACCCAGGGATGGATGCTGGCAGTGGCGGCCTTGATGGCGGTGCTGACCTCGCTCGGCATGCTGACGCCGCAGCTGCTGGTGCTGCTCACGTTCTGCATGGGATGTGGCGCGGCGATGGCGATGCCGGCGCAGGCAGCGATCGTCTCCGAGCTGGTTCCGCAGTCGATGCTGCCGTCGGCAGTGGCGCTGAATTCGATCGGCATCAACATCGCCCGTTCGATCGGGCCTGCTGTCGGTGGCCTGATCGTCGCCCAGCTGGGAGCCGTGTGGGCCTTCGGCTTCAATGCCATCACCTTCGCTGCGATGCTGTTCGTGGTCTGGGGCTGGAAGCGTGACCCGAAGGCATCGAGCCTGCCGCCGGAAGGTTTCGGTGCCGGACTGAAGGCCGGACTGCGCTATGCCAGCCGCGCCGGGCGTCTGCAGGCGGTGCTGATCAAATCGGTCGGCTTTTTCTTCTTCGCTGCGGCGATGAACGCATTGTTGCCGGTGGTGGTGCGAGGGCAGATGCATGGCGGTGCAGGGCAGTACGGCATGCTGCTGGGCTGCATCGGCATCGGCGCGGTTGCCGGGGCGCTGCTGCTGCCTAGATTGCGCGCACAGCTGGACCGCGATCTGCTGGTGTTGCTGGCGACGCTGGCGCTGGCACTGAGCCTGGTTGGACTGGCGCTGACCCGCAGCTGGTACCTGCTGCCGGTGGTGATGCTGGTTAACGGTTTCGCCTGGATCACGGTGCTGTCCTCGTTGCAGATCGCCGCACAGACGGCGGTTCCTGCCTGGGTGAGGGCGAGAGCGCTGGCGCTGTACATCATGGTGTTCTCGGCAGGCATGGCCGCCGGCGGCCTATGCTGGGGCGCGCTGGCGCAGCGAACATCGCCGGAACTGGCGCTGCTGGTTGCGGCAGCAGGCGCGGTCATCGGCGGGCTGCTGGTGTGGAGGGTGCGAATCGCTGGCACCGAAGATCTCAACCTGCGCCCGGCGGGTCATTGGCCGGCGCCGGAACTGTCGGTGCCGGTCTCCAACGATCGCGGGCCGGTGCTGGTGACGATCGAATACCGCATCGATGCCGCCGACCGTGCATCGTTCCAGGCGCAGATGCGCGCGCTGGGCACGGTCCGGCGCCGCGACGGTGCGGTGGTGTGGGGCGTGGTCGAAGATGTGGCCAGCCCCGGCATCCATCTGGAGTATTTCGTGACCCCGTCCTGGCTGGAGCACCTGCGCCAGCACGAGCGCATTACGGCCGACGACAAGGCGATCCAGGAAGTGCTGCGTGCCCTGCACCGTGGTGAACGCGCGCCGGTGGTACGTCATTTCGTCGGCGGGCATGACCCGTTGCCCACGGCGGTACCGCACCATCACAGCGATATCTGACAGGTAGCGCCGGGCCATGCCCAGTGGATGCTGGATACGTTCGCCGGGCAATACCCGTCGCTACCCCGCAGGAGCGGCGGCGCAGTGGGGCGCCGCCGCGGGACATCATTTGCGGGCGAACGCCAGCAGGTCGGCGTTGAAGCGATCGGCATGGGTGACGGTCAGGCCGTGCGGCGCGCCGGGGTAGACCGTCAGTTCGGCGTCCTTGATGATCTGCGAGGACAGCTTGGCCGACGCATCGAAGGGGACGATCTGGTCGTCGTCACCGTGCACGACCCATGCCGGCACGTCGATCTTCTGCAGATCTGCGGTGTAGTCGACTTCCGAGAATTCATGGATGCAGTCGTACTGGCCCTTCACACCGCCCAGCATGCCCTGCAGCCAGAACGAATCGCGCATGCCCTGGGTGACCGTGTTGCCGTCACGGTTGGCGCCGAAGAAGGGCGTGGCCAGGTCCTGGAAGAACTGCGAACGATCACCGCCGGTGCCCTTGCGGATGCCGTCGAAGACCTCCAGTGGCGTTCCGGCCGGGTTGCCCGCGGTCTTCAGCATCAGTGGCGGTACCGCACCGACCAGCACCACCTTCGCCACGCGCGCGCTGCCATGGCGGCCGATGTAGTGGGCCACCTCGCCACCACCGGTGGAGTGGCCGACCAGGATGGCGTCCTTCAGGTCCAATGCGTCGATCACCGCGGCCAGGTCGTCGGCGTAGGTGTCCATGTCGTTGCCGTCCCAGGTTTGGCTGGAACGACCGTGGCTGCGCCGGTCGTGGGCGATCACGCGGAAGCCGTTCTGGCCCATGAACAGCATCTGCGGGTCCCAGGCGTCTGAGGACAGTGGCCAGCCGTGCGCGAAAACGACCGGTTGCCCGGTGCCCCAGTCCTTGTAGAAGATGCGGGCGCCGTCGTTGACGGTGATGTAGTTGCTCATTGCGGTTTCCTTGGCGGAAGGGAAGGACGGCGGCGGCGAAGGTGGCCGTCGCCTGTGGCAGTACAGCGCAGAGGTGATGCAGTGGCTTGCACGGCTGTGCTGGATGAGCACGGATGTGACGCGGATCGCTCTGGCGCGCGGCGCTCGTCGTACCGACCATGAGTGCTGGTCGTGGGAGGGGGTGAAGATGAGGACTTTGCCGGGATGGGGGCTGCTGGCCATGCTGCTGGCGACATCCGCAGCGGCGCAGACCCAGGTCTACAAGTGCGCGGACGGCGGGCGTGCGCTGTACCAGCAGACGCCTTGCCAGGGGCAGGCGGAGTGGCGCTGGGAAGTGCCCGCCGAGCAGTCGCTGCCGCGCGGCAGTGCGCCGCTCACCGCCGAGGCGACCCCCACGGGCAACGGTGGACGCAGGCCGACGCGGCGATCGGGCCGTGCACAGGGGGCGTTGATTCCGATCAGTGCGGATGCTGCGGCCTGTGCACGGGCGCGCAGGATGCGCACGGAGGCGCTGGCCAGAACGCGCCGGGCGGATTTCGTCCAGCGCAGGCAGTGGGACGATGCCGTGTTCGAGGCCTGCCGCTGAATCGGGTCGCAATCAGGCCAAAAACGACAACGGCGCCGTTCGGCGCCGCTGTCGGGTTCTGTCGGGGGATTCAGCGAACGTCGCTGGCCGCTGCCGGCGCGGGTGTGCTGTCCGGCTTCGGCAGGCTCAATTCGGGGTTGCCCTGTTCGGCCTGCAGGATCTGGATGCGGCGCTGCAGGGCGTCCAGCTGGCTGTTGGTGCTCTGCACATCGGTGCTCAGGCTGACGGCCTGCTGCTGGGCCTGCTGCAGTGACGCGCTGACCTGGGCCGACTGCGCCTGCTGCTGCTCCATTTCCTGCTGCAGGGTACGCAGGCGCTCTTCGTTGTAGGCCACCAGGCGCTCGGTATAGCGCTTGCCGGCTTCCAGGCGGGTGGTATCGATGTAGACCTGCGCGAGCTGTTCGGTCTGCTGCACGAACGTGCGATAGACCCGCTCGGCGTTGTCGACGGCATCGGTCTTGATGACGCGCCAGAAGTTCTTTTCCTGGAACAGGGCGACGTAGTAGGTCAGGGTACTGGCATTGAAAAGCAGGCTGGCGCCGTAGTTGCCGTTGTACGTGGTACGCAGTTCGGTCAGCTGGCGTGCGTCCATCAACTGCTTGAGCTCGTCCACCGTGTTGCGTACCACGGGTGCGCTGCTGCGTACCGGTTCGGCTGCGGCTTCGCGGCTGCTGCGCGCCGCCAGTGCGGACGGTGCCACCAGCAGCATGGCCACGGCCAGCAGTGCCGCGCCGCGCGCGTGGCGGGCGAAGACGGTGCCCCCTGAAGTTTCTCGCATGTCTGGACCATCCACGGATGAGTGTGGGTTGAGATGGAAGTGTTCCCCGCCCGGGAGTCTAGCATGCGCGGCGGCGGCGCCAAGGGCGCCGGCCCGGCTCAGAACACAAGCTGTGCGCCATTGCACTGGATGGACTGGACGTTGACATCGGTGCGGCCCAGCTCCAGCCCCAGCAGGCTGGCCAGGGTCGTGCTCAGCAGGGAGCCGACGGTGTTGAGCACCGGCTTGAGCGCGGCCAGCACCGGGCTCAGCACGGTGCACAGCACACCGCTGCAGGACACGTTGTTGCCGGGCGTGGTGACACCGCCGCCGGCCGCCGCGTCGAGGAAGCCGTCCGGGGCGGTCTGGATGTACGAGGCCAGATTGGTGCGGACGCAGCCGTTGTAGTCGATCAGGTTGCCCAGCAGGCTGTCGCAGCGGTTGATGAGCAGCCCGCCGACCAGTGAGCCGAGCAGCCCGTCGAGCAGACCCAGGCCCTGTCCCGTCACGGTGGCGCGGTAGCCTGCCCAGACCGAGCCATCTTCCCAGCAGGTGCCCAGCCCGATCAGGCAGGGTTTGGGCACGCCCTTCTTGACCGTCCAGTTGCCCAGCGGTGCCAGGTTGCGCGACGGGTCGCCGTCGCGCAGCAGGGGAATGAGCTGGTCGACGTTGTAGCGGCCGCCCGAGGGGAACGCTGCCTGCAGGTAGCGGTCGGCCAGTGCCTTGGCCGTGTCGTTGGCATTCATGCCCTGTGCCGGCGAGCTCAGCATGCCCGACAGGACACGCAGCAGCTCGTTGACCAGGTGCGAGACCGCGTCACCGACGGCCAGGGGATTGATCCGGGTGGTGCCGGTCTGGCCGGCGGCCAGGGTCAGGCTCTGCGTGCCGGTCAGCGCCGGCAGGGTGATCTTGTCGTTGATCAGCGGCCGTCCCAGCAGTGTCAGCAGTTGTTCGTTCTGCAAGGTGGCGTCGCAGACATTGCTCTTGGAGAAACGGTCGGCGGCATTGACCTTGCCGACGCACGCGCGCAGTACCGAGGAGTCCACCTGGATGGTGGCGGTGGGCGGTGCCGCGCTGCATTGGATGCTGGTCAGTGTTCCCATCGCGTTGGCCACGTCCACATGCAATGGCAGGTGCAGGCGCGTGCCCAGCAGGTTGAGCAGTGGCCCCACCCCGAACAGGCGGTCGCTGTCGACGTCGACCATCAGCCGGACCTGTGCGTTGTAGGCCCGCGAACCGACACCGCCGATGGCGATCGACGGCGGTTCGACAACACCTGCCTTGATATCCATGCCGAGCAGGTTGAGGTTCGGCACCGCTACGCCATTGCCATCATTGGCGATGGAGATGGCTGCATTGACCAGGTCAAGCACGTTGATCTGCGACTGCAGCGCACTGCCCACCGTGCCGTCGGGAGAGATCACCTCGGCGAACAGTCCGCCGCCGCCGTTCTGGCTGCCCAGCGCGATATTGACCCGATTGATGTCAAGGCGGGTGGCCACCAGGTCGGACAGCGCACGCAGCTGCACGCCCGCGGTGGTGCTGCGGCCGACCACCGTGGCGGTGGCGTCCACCAGCCGTGCCAGTGAAACCTGGTTCAACGACAGCAGGCGATTGAAGTCGGCCACGCTGAGATTGGCGGTGACCGGGATGCCGAGCGCATTGAGCAGGCCTGACGGTGTGATGTTGGCCTGCGCCAGTCCGTCGTACGACAGCACCGTGGCGTTGGTGACGTCCAGCCCCACCAGGCGCAGGGTGCCCATCAAGGGCGAGTTGCCGTTCGTGCGCAGCAGCTGCGAACCCACCGCGAACACCGCCGTCGGTTCCGAGCGGCGCGCCACGGCCTGTACGGTGATGGTCGGCAGGCTCTCGTTCTGGCCGAAGAACGGCAGCACGCTGCGGGTCGCAACCACCCGCACCGCATTGCGCGGATTGCTGGCGTCGACCGTCTCGCTGAAGCGGTTGCCTCCGCGTGCGGCGCTCCAGTTGCCGCAGCGGACCTGCACCGTGCCCGGGAACTGGTTCTGCGTGAGTGCGCTCTGCCGCGCGGCGCTGTTGTCGCCGTTGTTCGATGTACACAGCTCAAGTCGCTGTGCACCTGCCAGCGCCGCCAGGTCCACGACCTTCTGCGCATCGCGCTTGGCCCAGAACAGGAAACCGACCTCGATCAGACCCAGCATGGCCACCAGTGCCAGCATCACCAGCATCATGGTGACGGACATGCCGCCGCGCGGGCGGTGGAAACGGGGCTGGCGAGAGCGGTTCATGGCATGCCTCAGCGTCCGGAGTTGGAGGTGCTCTTGGAACTGCCGACATCCGTGTCGAAGAAGGCGGGGATGTCCTGCTCGAAACTCTTCAGGTAGCGCGCGTAGCTGGCGGTGGCCTGGTCGCCGAGGATCGGCAGCCGCGCGCCCGCCTGTTGCCCGGACGCCTGCAGCTGGAACAGCTGGCGCGTGGCATCACCGACCTCGTTGCGCCGTGGCGCAGCCGGTGCGGCGGCCACCGGAGCAGGAGGCGCGGTTGGCATCGCCGGGGGCGGCGCAGGCGCCGCCAGGTCGACGGTTGCCAGTGCTTCGGCCTGCTGTGGGGCGACGGCCGGGCCGGCGGCCGGGCCGCCTCCCAGCATCTGGCCGGTCAGCGGCGCCTGTGGCGCCTGTGCGTGGGCTCCCGTGGCAAGCAGGCAGCAGGTGACCGCAGGCAGCAGGCGTCGGATCAGGGTCATCGCGGTCATGGCGTGTTCTCGGTGGGGTGGTCGGACGTGCCGAAGCGCTCCAGCATCGACGGCGGCAGACGGGAGGGATCGCGATCGCGGGCGTCACGGCGTGTTTCGGCCGCCAGCCGGCTGCCGGCCGGGGCGGGGGCGCGGGATGGCACAGTGGCGATCCGTGCCGTGCTGCTGGCCGCCGATGCCTGGGCTTGGCGCTGCTGCAGCCGGCTGCGGATCTGCTGGGCCTGCTGCTGGATGCTGCGCCGGGTGTCTTCGTTGAGGTTGGCCTGCGCAGCCAGGCGTTCGGCCGTGGCGTTGTCGCCGCGCAGGACCGCCCACAGCGCCAGGTTGGCGGTCGCCTTGGCGTTGCCCGGTGACAGTTCCAGTGCTTTGGCCAGCGGCTCGCGGGCCTGATCGAAGCGGCCGGCACGCAGACGCGCATACCCCAGGTCACCCAGGTAATCGGTATTCAACGGCTGCAGCTGGGTGGCGCGGGCCAGCGACAGTTCGCTGCCGGCCTCGTCATCGCGATGCGCGGCGATCAGGCCCAGGCCATGTGCCGCGGCGGCGGCCTGCGGCCCGCTGCTGAGTTCGCGGTACAGCGCGGCCGCGGCGTCGGTCTGGCCGGTCTCGCGCAGTGCATTGGCCTGCAGCAGGCGCAGCGCCGGAGGATCGCCGTAGCGCTGGCGGAATGCATCCACATGCGCCAGCGAGGCGTACCAGGCCCCTTGCAGCTGCATGCGCTCGATCAGCTCAAGGTAGGCATTGCGGCTGTCCTGCGGCGCGGGCCCGGGCTCGGCCAGGGTGGGCGCGCGCAGGTACTTCGGGGTGGACGAGGCGCATCCCGCGACGGCAGTGGCAAGAGCAAACAACAGACAGGCGTGGCGCAGAGCAGGCATGACGGTCATCCCATGTTCGACAGGGTTTTGGCCAGCGCGACCAGCGCAGGCCCGGCCAGCACCAGCATCAGTGCAGGCAGCAGGGTCAGCATCATCACCACGGTCATCTTCACCGAGAGCTTGCCGACCTTCTCTTTCAGAGCATTGCGGCGCTGTTCGCGCAGCCGGATGCTGAACTGGCGCAGCGGCTCCTGCACCGCGCCGCCGTGGGCGTGCACCTGCAGGATCAACTGCACCAGGCTGGACAGGTCGTCATCGCCGTAGACATCGCTGAGCCGGCGCAGCGACTGGGCGCGAGTGCGTCCATGGGTGTAGGCGACGTTCGCCTCCTGGATCTCGCCACCGAGCACCGGCAGTGCGTCGCGCAGCTTGTCGCCCAGGGTCTGCAGGCTCTGATCCATGCTGAAGCCAACCCCCTGCAGCAGGCGCAGCAGGTCGATCAGCAGCGGCAACTCGTTGTTGACGGCGCGTCGCCGCCGTTTGACCCACGCGGCCAGCACGAACTTGGGCATCAGCAGGCCGCCGGCGAGCGCGCCGACGATCACCATGATCCGGGCCAGGCCGGTGGCATCGCTCACGGCCAGGGTCAGCGCCAGCACCAGTATTGCCAGCAGAAGGCGCAGGCCCAGATAGATCGCCGTGCCGCGACGGGTGTTCCAGCCGGCCAGATCAAGCAGCAGGCGATCCTCGCCTGCCAGCAGTGCGGCTTCCAGGCGCCCGCCGCTGAGCGTCCGGCCGAAGCGCTCCAGCCAGCCCAGTGAATCCCTGCGGGCCGCGTCCTCGTCGGCGATCGGATCACGTGGCTGCAATGCGGTCTTCAGCGTTGCCGCACTGCGGTCCTCGCGATGGCTGCGGACCCAGCCGCCCACACCGAGCAGGGCGACGCCGGCGGCCAGGACCAGCAGGGCAAGTGCGAACCAGGCAGTTGCGCTCATCGGGAACCTCCGCTGCGGATGCTCATAGCGACTTGGCCAGGCGATACAGCAGGAAACCACCGAGCAGTTCCAGGCCCAGGGCGATCAGCAGGATCTTGTGACCGAGCGGATCGTGCAGGACGGGCTGGAAGAACTCGGGGCTGGAGATCGCCATCAGTACGGCGCTGGCGGGCGGAAGCAGTCCCAGCACCCAGGCCGACATGCGGGTCTCGGACGTGGTGGCTGACAGCTCCTGCTGGGCCTGCTCCAGGTCGCGCATGAAATCGCCCATGCGCTGCAGGATCTGATCGGCGCGGCCGCCGATGCGGACGCTGACGCCCATCACCACGGCCAGCACCTTCAGCACCTCCATCCGATAGGGCTGCGCGGCGAGGTTCAGTGCGCGGTCCAGGTCCATGCCGCCCCGCGCGTATCGCACCGTGGTGTCCAGCAGCTCACGCAGCGGCGGCGTCGCCTGCTGCGACGCGACCTGGAAGGCCGACTGCAGGCTGTTGCCGAGCGCGGTCAGGCGGACCAGGTTGTCGAGGAAGTCCGGCAGCTGATGCAGCAGCTTGGCCTGCAACCTGGCGGTGCGGCGCATGATCCACAACCAGCAGCCCAGCAGGTACAGCAGCAGCGTCAGCGGCAGCATCCATGCCGTTCCCAGCCGCAGCATCGCGAACAGCGAGAGGGCCAGGCCGGGCACCAGCAGCATCAGCGGCACCTTCCAGCCGGTGGCGAGGCCCGCGCGTTGCAGCAGGCCATTCCAGGGCAGCGCGCGACGGCCAGCTGCTGCCGGCAGCGGCCGCGATCCATCGTTGGCCGCAGCCGCGTTGCTGCCTGGGCCCGCGCTGCCACGTGCCAGCTGCTGTTCGGCATGCTGCAAGGAGGCCTGCCGCTGTTCGCGGCTGTTGGCGGTGCCCCACAGCCATACCGCCAGCGCCAGCAGCACCGACACGATGCTCAATACGCCCAGCAGCAGGCCAGTCCCCATGTTCAGTAGTCTCCGTAGAGGGATTCGCGCAACAGTTGGCGGAACGGCTCGAGCTTGTGCGAGTGCGGCTGGAAGCCCAGCCCGATCCAGCGGTCGGTCTCCTTGCCACTGCCGTCGATCTGCACTTCGTGGCGGAACATCTCCTGGGTGGTGATCAGGTTGTCGCTGACGCCGGTGATCTCGGTGATCGATACCAGCACGCGCCGGCCACTGCCGAGGCGCGAGATCTGCACGATGAAATCGATCGCGCTGGCGATCTGCCGGCGCAGGCTGTCTTCGCTGCCCTGGAACCCGGCGAAGCCGGCCAGCATCTCGATGCGATAGAGACAGTCGCGTGGCGAGTTGGCATGGATGGTGGCCATCGAGCCGTCGTGGCCGGTGTTCATCGCCTGCAGCATCTCCAGCACTTCCGCGCCGCGCACCTCGCCGACCACGATGCGGTCGGGGCGCATGCGCAGGCTGTTGCGCACCAGGTCACGGATGCTGACGGCGCCCTGTCCCTCCGCACCACCGATGCGGCTCTCCAGGCGCACCACATGCGGATGATTGAGCGAGAGCTCGGCGGTGTCCTCGACGGTGATCACGCGCTCGGTGGGTGGCACGTAGCTGGCCAGGGCGTTCAGCAGCGAGGTCTTGCCCGAGCTGGTGCCGCCGGAGACCAGGATGTTGCAGCGACCCAGCACCATCGCCTTCAGCAGCGCCTGCATCGGCGCATCGAAGGTGCCCTTGGCCAGCAGTTCATCGGGCGTGAACGGGTCCTTGCGGAACTTGCGGATGGAGACCATCGGTCCGTCCACCGCCAGCGGCGAGATGATCGCATTGAGGCGGCCGCCGTTGGGCAGGCGCGCATCCACCATCGGGTTGGAGTCGTCCAGGCGCCGGCCAAGTGGCGCGAGGATGCGGCGCAGGATGCGCAGCAGATGGGTGTCGTCGGTGAAGCGCTGGGTAGCGCGCTTGAGCTGTCCGCCCTGCGAGACATGCACATCCTTGAAGCCATTGATCAGGATGTCTTCGATGGTGGGATCATGCAGCAGGTCGTCCAGCGGGCCGAAGCCGGTCAGCTCCTTGACCAGGCCCTCGGCCACCACCTGCATCTCCTCTTCATTGATCGGGATGCGCCACTCCTGGATGAAACCCACGGTCTGCACCTGCACCCAGCGCGCGATCGTGTCCGGTGCCCAGGAATCGATATCGATGCGCTCGTCCTCGATGCTGTTGAGCAGGTGCTCATGCGCCGCGGACAGCACCTTCTGGTACTGCTCGGTCTCTGCGAACGGCAGATTGCCCGCAACGTGGTCAGGCACGGTGTGGCGGGCGACGGCGTGCGGAAACGGGGTTACTTTGTCTTCCATTGCGATCCACCCAGGGCAAGGGCAAGTCTTTCCCGCAGGCCGTGCGTCTGGACCGGGCATGCAGCCGGATCCAGGCGTTGGACGAGCGGGGCGAGGGCACGCAGGTACGGATCACGCGGCGCGTCCTGCAGCAGCAGGTGGCCGTGGCTGGCGGAGGCACGTACGCGTGGTCGTTCGGGGAGCGTGGCCAGCAGTGGAAGCTCGAACCGTCGGGCGATCTGCTCCGGGCTCATGCCGCTGCTGTCGTCATGGCGGTTGATCACCAGTTGCAGGCGCTTCTCCCGTTCGCGCTGGCCGGACAGATGCTTGAGCGCATGGTCAAGCGAGACTAGGGTGGCGATCGAAGCGTCCGCGACCAGCCAGATCTCGTCGGCCTGGTCCAGCAGCAGCGGTGGCAGTTGACGCAGCGGGCAGCCGCCGGCGTCGCACAGCACGCTGGCAAACACGCCGCGCAGCCGCTGCAGCAGGGCGCCCGGGTCGGACGGCGGAAGCGCATCGCTGCCGCTGGCGCGGTCGAGCAGGACCAGTCCGCTGTCATGGCGCGCCATCGCAGTGCGCGCCAGGGTGGCGTCGATGCGGCTGGCATTGCGCAGTGCGTCTTCGTAGTGGAAGCGGCTGTCCAGATTGAGGTAGAGCGCCAGGTCGCCTGCCGGCTGCGCCAGTTCCAGCAGCAGACCGTCCTGGGTGCTGGCCTCGCCCTGCGCCAATGCATGGGTCTGTTGTGCAAGCACGGCCAGATGCGCGGCCAGTGTGCTGGTGCCGACCCCGGCACGTACGCCCAGCAGCAGGATCAACCGCGCCTTGTGCGGCTGGTGTGCGGCAGCGGCGGGCCGGGGCGAGAGCGCGCGGCGCAGCGCGGCCTCGATGCCGGTGTTGTCGCTGTCCAGGTCGAGCACATCGCGCAGGCCGGCGCGCAGCGCCATCACCACGCCTTCGACCTGCCCGGCACCGGTGGCGCCAACGGCGACCAGCGCAAGGTCCGGCTGGGTCTGCTGCAGCTGCTGCGCCAGCACGGTCGAGGCGGCGGCGTGCTCGGGGCGGAAGTCGAGCAGCACCAGATTCTGCGGACCGCGTTGCAGGTCCTGCGCGGATGTCGGCTCACCGCTGTCCTGCCAGTGCAGGGTGGTGGCAGGCGGCAGCTTGGCCGCCAGCCGCGGCAGCAGTTCGCGATCCATCCCGTACAGGACCAGGTTCATCGGCGGTCCTTGCGGATGCAGCGGCTGGGCAGTGGCGTAGGGCATGGGCGTGGTATCGCAGGCATCATGGATTCAACGTGAGAAACCGGGCACCGGGTCCTGGCTGACCGGACCCAGCAGCCAGGAACCCCACTCAGGCAGGTTGGGCCGGGCCTCGCGCTCGCCTGGCAGTGCCAGCTCGGCATTGCGGGCGAGGGGCTGCACCAGCCGTGGCGTGACGATGATCACCAGTTCCTTGTCCTGGCGCTTGTAGTCGAAATCGCGGAAGAACGAGCCGATGATCGGCAGGTCGCCCAGCAGCGGGATCTTGTTCACCGTGGAGGCCACCGTCGAGCTGACGAGACCGCCGATCACGAAGCTCTCGCCATCGCCCAGTTCCACCGTGGTATCGGCACGGCGGGTGCTGATCGACGGAATCTGCACACCGTTGAGGGAAATGGCGTTGGTGTAGTCGAGGTCGCTGGCTTCCGGCGCCACCTTCAGGGCGATGCGGTTGGGCGCGAGCACGGTCGGGGTGACGGTCAGGCCGATGCCGAACGGCTTGTAGGTGATGGTGGTGGTCCCCAGGCCCTGGGGTTCGAGGATCGGCAGTTCACCACCGGCGAGGAAGCTGGCGCTCTGGCCGGACAGCGCGACCAGGGTCGGCTCGGCCAGCACCCGGGCCATGCCATTGGACTGCAGCAGATCGAGGTCCGCATTCCACAGGCCCTTCGTCGAGCCGAACACCAGGCGGAAGGCCGACGAGATGGGCGATTCCGATTCGTTGCTGGAATTGCCCTCCTGCATGCCGGGCAGCACGCCGGTGTTGCCCGGCAGGATGCCGCCCGGACGAGCGAAGCCATAGGCAAAGCCGCCGTTGCGGTTCTGGAAGCTGATGCCGACCTGTTTCAGCGCGGTCTTGTTGAACTCGACCACCTTCACCTCGACCTGGACCACACCGCCGCTGGCGATGGTGGAGGCATCGGCCAGCTGGCCATCCTTGCCCAACGCCATCGCGGCCGCCTTCTGTTCCTGCATGTGCGCGAGCGCACTGTCGGTGCTTCCCTGCAGCAGGCCCTGCTGGTCCTGCTGGGTGAACACCAGGCCGCTGGAACCCGCATCGGCCGCCCCCTGCACCGCGCTCTGCACGCGGACCTGCACGCGCTGTGGCTCCGACTGCTTGCGGTGCCACAGCAGCAGGGTGGTGGTGCCGGGGGCCTTGCCGACCAGCAGCGCCTGGCGCTGGCCACGCAGCATCACGATATCGGCCACGCCCGGATCGGCGATGGCCACCCGTTCCAGGTCCGCGGGCAGCGTCCAGGGCCGCTGTTCGCGGGCCTGCAGCACCAGGTCGTCGGCAGCCACGCTGGTCGCAGGCGCCAGCAGCACCAGCAGCAGAGCGAGCCAGCGCTGGCGGGAGGAGGGGCGTGGACTCTGGCGACGTTCGGTCATGGAAGCTCTCGGTGCAGGTCAAAGGGAGCCGCGGGGCGCAGAACCATCGCCGCGGATGATCTCGATTCCGGATGCGCGCGGTGCGCTGCGGCGGGCGGCGGGGGGCTGTGCCGGGGCGTCGTTCACCGTGCGTGCGCGTGCGTTGCTGCGACCGGCCAGGGCATCGCCATCGATGCCGGCGAAGGCGTGGTTCTCGGGGCGCTGCAACGCCAGCTGCTGTTCCGCGTCCAGGCCACGCAGCGGGTCGATCACACCCCGCGCCTGCGGGAACAGGGCCAGGTCGGGCTGGCCGGCATCGGCGGGATTGCGCAGCGCGAGGTAGAGCTTGCCCTGCTGCGCGCCCAGCAGCAGCCGGTTGGCATCGGCCACCGGCACCGCCAGCACGGCGCTGCGGGCCGGCTGGGCTGCGTCACCGCTACTGCCGCCACCGCTGCTGGCGTTGCTGGTGATATCCGCCGCGCGCGGGTCTGCACGGTTGCTGGTATCGGCGCTGGCATTCGTGCTGCCCGTGTTCGGGGCGATGTCCTGCTGGCCATAACTGAGCACGCGCAGGCGCGACAGCAGAAGGCGGGTCTGTGCGGCGTCGGGTGCCGCGTTGTAGCTGGCAGGTTCGCTGCGCAGGTTGAGGAACACATCGACGAAATCGCCCGGCAGGATACGGTTGCCGGCACCGACCAGTTCATCCACCGGCACCGCCAGTGCACGCTCGCCGGGCCGCAGCTGCAGCGAGAAGCCCTGGGCCAGCACTGCATCGCTGATGGTGCTGCCTTCGGCGATGTCCTGCACCGGCACCTTGCCGACCACGGCGGCCAGGTCGGCGGCGGCACCCGGCACGGCTGCGCTTCGACGGGCCAGGCGCACGCCATTGGCTGTGATCGGTTCACCGGCCGGCAGCCGGGCGATGGCCTCGACCACCGTAATGGCCTGTGCGTCGGCGTGAACGACCGGAGCCGCGCTTTCCGTCGAAGGGGCGGGCCTGCGGCCGATCACGAATGCGATCAGCGCCAGCAGCACCGCGAGTGCGATCAGAGCGATGGCGGCGATGCGGGTCAACTTGAGCATGGAACCGTCTCCTGTACCGTCAGTTGCCGGAGCCGAGGTCGAGCTGGGCGACCGCGACGCTGCGGATGGGGGCCCGCATCACCCAGCCGTAAAGCGTGGCGGTGCCGGGGAAGAAAGGGTGGGCGGCGTAGTCGTAGCGGACGGTGACCGTCATGCACTGCGCGGTTGCCATGCCCGCGCACGGTGCCTGCGCCGAGACCTGGATCGGACCGGTGCCGCCTGCGCTGCAGTCGGGGTTCTGCCTGGAGAACTGCAGCAGCCATTGCATCGACTGGCGTGCTGCGACGCACGCGGCGGTGCGTCGTTCGTTGGCGGTTCCGAAGCGCAGCGATGCGCGCGCGCCTTCGGCAGCGGCCGTTGCAAGCGTCTGCTGGGCAGCCATGATCAGCACGCCGGAAAAAGTGAACAGCAGCAGCGGCACCAGGCCGAGGATCATCATCAGCGCGTATTCGACGGCAACCACGCCACGCTGGCGCCGCGGACCGAGGGTGTTCATGCGAGACCTCCGTAGGTCGTGGCCAGGAGCCAGCCGATCGCCGCCAATGCGAGGTAGGCCGCATAGGGAATGCCGCGGCGCCCCTGGCGGGCAGCCTCCATTCCGCGCAATGCGGGGTGTGTCTGCCATTGCTCGCTGGCGCGCGATACCTGCAGCTGCACGCGCATCGGCAGGTGCATGCCCAGCTGACGCCCGAGCAGGATCGCCACTGCGTGGGCGCCGGCGGCAAGGCTGGCCACTACCCATATCGGCAGCAAGGCATGCCATCCCAGCAGCAGGCCGAGCACGGCAAAGAATTTCACGTCGCCTGCGCCCATCCAGCGCAGTGCGTAGAAGGGCAGGAGCGCGAGCAAGCCGGCAACGGCACCGAGCAGGTGCGCCGGCCATGGCAGTCGTGGCTCACCAAATTGCCCGGCGACGAGCAGAGGTATTGCGAGTGCGCACGCCGCCAGCAGCCAGGCATTGGGCACCCGGCGGGCATACAGATCGCTGATCGCGATCCGCAGGCACACACCGATGGCCAATAGTCCCAGCAGTGTCATCGCACTCCCCTTCGTCCGTCACTGGACCGTCTGCAACCGCATCCCGGCCTGCGGCCACCGTGGTCGCGGATGGCGCGACCAGCGGTGGTGCGTCCGCAGGTCGCTCAGGTGGTTGCTTCGGTGGCGATTGCCGAAAGGCGGGTGAACAGCGTGGTGAAGAATTCCGTGATCTGGGTGCGGCCCACGGCAATCAGGATGCCGGCGATCACAGCGGCCAGCAGCCCGTACTCGAGTGCGGTCACGCCATCTTCTTCTTTCAGGAACTTGCGGATGGAAGCGTTCATGACGGTTGTCTCCCTCTACCTGTCAATGGCAACAAGACACCTGCATCGGCCGGTTGCCCGACTCCGTCGGGACCGTCCATGGACCTCTGCCATCCTGGCGGAGGTGGCAATGCGGGACTGTCCCGCATCGCTAAAGCAGGGTGATCTCCGCCAGGGAGTGCAGCGACCGCGCATGTGCGACCGCGCGGCACCAGGCCGGTGGTCGCAACGTCATCGAGCAGCGCGTGCATCGTCATGCTGTCCCCTGGGTGTGACCGCATCGGAGCGGTTCGATCACCGTGATACCGACTTTGCCTGAATGGCGGCCGGGTGCAACCGGAACCTATATGCAAATTCGGCAGGAATCTCTTATTCCTGATAATGGGTTGCTTATTCTGTGATGAAGCGCCGTTCCCAGGCGTAACGATTCATCGTGATGTTAATAATGTGACCCGGGTTAACGCATGCGAGAATCGTGCCACTGGCGCCCACATTTCCTTCACGCCGGGCGCGGGTTGCTGTATTCCCGTGCGACCTGTTTACCTGCGTGGATTATCGGGCATACTCGTATTCAAGGTTTGGTACTTTCAAGGTGGAGCCGGCCAGTGGCCGCATCCATCACGGCAACGGATGATGCTCTTGGAAACCGCGCGCACCTGTAGGGCAGTGGGGGTTGCGGCGGGTAGCTGACCAACGGGGGACGACACTGTCATGGTTGATGGTGGGGTGGTTGACAGCGACGACGGCGAGCTCCGGTCGATCGACCTGGCCACGCTGAGCGGTGTGCTTCGCGTATGCGATGTGGAACTGTTGCTGCTCGACGGCAATGGTCCGCGCGCGGCGTTCGCTTCGCGCGTGCATGAGGAAGCCCTGTTCTGCAGCATCAGCTGCGGATTCCATTGCCGTGGCCGCTTCATGCTGCCGCCGGACTGGGCGATGCTGGGGTATCTGCAGGCCACCGACGAGGCGGTGAGCTGGTGCCATGGCGTACCGCTGGCGGCCGGGATGGCGTTGACCGTGCTTCCCGAAGGCATCAGTGAATTCACCCTCAGCCCCGGTACCCGCTTGACCCTGATGCTGGTGCCGGTATCCCGCGTGCAGCGCAAGCTGACCGAACTGAGCCTGCGCAGCACGCCGCCGGCGGGACAGGCGCTCTCGCTGTTCAATCTGTCCGGTGATGACGCCCCGCTGGCGCTGCATTACCAGCAGCTGCACCAGCAGCTGGGGCAGGGTGCCAGCCTGCAGCCGGAGGAAACCGAGCGGCTGCTGCATGAGCACATCCAGGCCCTGCTGGGTGCCGGTGCCGTCGATCGCCCGGGGTGCAGCCGCGCACGGCGTACGCATTACCTGATCGCCCAGCGCGCCGAGAATTTCATGCGGCTCAACCTGCGTCGCAATATATACATGAATGAAATCTGCGACGCCGCCGGTGTCAGCGAGCGTGGCCTGCGCTATGCATTTGAAGATCTGTTCGGTACGTCGCCCAACCGTTATCTGTCCATGCTGCGCCTGTGTGCAGCATGCCGCAGCCTGTCGATGGCCGACTCCAGCAGGCGTTCTGTCAAGGCGATCGCGCTGAGCTGTGGCCTGTGGGATCTCTCCCGCTTTGCCGACAATTACCGGAAGGTGTTCGGTGAACTTCCGCGGGATACCCTGATGCGTGCACCCGCGCAGTTGGGCCAACCGGCCTGAGTCTTGCCCCACAGGGGCTTTCACGGCATTGCTGCCGGTTTTGCATATCCGGCTGCCGAATCCGGCCGTGGATTTGCCGGATTGCGCGATTGCCCTGCCGGATTGAAGTGCGCCACGCCTCCGCGAACCGTTGAAATGTCAGTCACCTGCCTAGCGGCAAGTCCACTGTCATTCAAGTTGTTCGCCTACGGGGGAAATGCTCATGAACCGCATCTACCGGCGTGTATGGAACCGCCAGCTCAATGCTCTGGTTGTGGCCTCGGAACTGGCCACCGGCGATAGCGGCGGCACCGCATCACGCGATCCGCGCACCTCCCTGCTGACGCCCAGCGCCCTTGCGCTTGCACTGCTGTGCGTGCTGGCCAGCGGGCCGGCATCCGCAACCGAATCCAACCAGTCGCTGCGCGATCTGCAGGCGCTGGCGGCCAAGTACACCCAGACCTTGCCGGTGAAGGTCGATGCCGAAGTCGCCCTGGCCGCAGCCGCGCGACAGGCGCAGGTCACGCCTGCGATCAGTGCCGATACGCGTGTGGGCCTGCAGTTGAGCACGACCTCGCTGCCGCTGGTGCACGAGGTCCTGCCCGCCGCCGTGCAGGTGAAGCTGGGGGCGAACGCATCGCCGCAGCATGTGCCCACGCCAGCCCTGGCCGCTGATGTGCGGGCCCAGCTCGGCATCGGAGCGGGTACCCAGGTGGATACCTCACTGGCAGCGAACGTTTCCTCCGGCGCCGCTTCGCCGCTGGGGCTGACAGCCGATGCGAAGGCAAAGGCCAGGGTCGGCATCGCAGGTGCTCCGGTGGCATCGGTGGGTGCCGGCGCCAGGGCGGCAGCGAGTATCACGAGTTCCTCGCAGGGATTGTCCGGGTTGAAGGCCGGCATCGACGGCAACGCCGACTCGCATCTGGCCATCGCCGGACATCGAATCGAGGGCCAGGGCCGGGCCTCCGCAACCGCAGCGGTGAGCTTGCCCGCCAAGGAAGAACTGCCGGGCGAGACCGATGATCGCGCTATCACGGCGGCGTTCGATGCAGGCGTCGCCGGCAAGGTGCGCGTGCAGGGCCCGGGTGGCCAGGACGTGGTGGCCGATCGCAACCTGAAGCTCGCGGGCCGGACCGTCGCGAGTGCGCAGGCCAGCACTCTCGGTCTTGGAGGCCTGCATCACGGCGCCCTGGGCGATCTTGGCGGTGCGGTGGGTGGCGTAGTGCACGGCGTAGTCGGCACGGTGGGCAGCGCAGCAGGCGAGACGCTGCACGAAACCGTCGGCACCGTAGGTAGCGCAGTGGGCGGCACGCTGCACAACACCGTGGGCGCAGTAGGTGGCACGCTTCACGGAGCTGCCGGCACGGTCGGCGGTGCGGTGGGTGGCGTAGTGCACGACGTGGTCGGCACGGTGGGCAGCGCAGCAGGCGGAACGCTACACGAAACCGTCGGCGCCGTCGGCGGTGCGGTGAGCGGTGTACTGAACGGCACTGTCGGCACCGTGGGTGGCGCAGTGGGCGGCACGCTGCACAACACCGTGGGCGCAGTAGGCGGCACGCTCCACGGTGCTGTCGGTACGGTGGGCAGTGCGGTGGGCGGTGTACTGAACGGCACCGTCGGCAATGTCGGTGGTTCCCTGGGCGACACGTTGAACAACACCGTAGGTGCTGTAGGTGGCGTCCTCGATGGAACCGTCGGCACCGTCGGTGGTGCTGTGGGTGGCGCGCTCAACGGCACAGTCGGCACGATCGGCAGCGCCGTAGGCGGCGCGTTGAACGGCACCGTGGGTGCGGTTGGCGGCGTCCTCGATGGAACCGTCGGCACGGTCGGTGGTGCGGTGGGTGGCGCGCTCAACGGCACGGTCGGCACGGTCGGTAGCGCCGTAGGCAGCGCTTTGAACGGTACCGTGGGTGCCGTAGGTGGCGTCCTCGATGGAACCACCGGCACTGTCGGTGGTGCAGTCGGTGGCGCGCTCAACGGCACCGTAGGTGCAGTCGGCGGTGTCCTCGATGGAACCGTCGGCACCGTTGGCGGTGCGCTCAACGGCACTGTCGGCACGGTTGGCAGTGCTGTGGGTGGCGCTCTGAACGGCACCGCAGGTGCAGTCGGCGGTGTCCTCGATGGAACCGTCGGCACCGTTGGCGGCGCGCTCAACGGCACGGTTGGCACGGTCGGCAGCGCCGTAGGCGGCGCTCTGAACGGCACCGTAGGTGCAGTCGGCGATGTCCTGGATGGAACTGTCGGCACCGTCGGCGGTGCGCTCAACGGCACCGTCGGCACGGTCGGCGGCGCCGTAGGCGGCGCTCTGAACGGCACCGTGGGTGCAGTCGGCGGTGTCCTCGATGGAACCGTCGGCACCGTTGGCGGTGCGCTCAACGGCACGGTTGGCACGGTTGGCAGTGCTGTGGGTGGCGCGTTGAACGGCACCGTAGGTGCGGTCGGCGGCGTCCTGGATGGAACTGTCGGCGCGGTCGGCGGTGCAGTCGGCGGTGTGCTGAACGGCACCGTTGGCACAGTCGGCAGCGCCGTAGGCGGTGCTTTGAACGGCACCGTGGGCGCAGTCGGCGGTGCAGTCGGAGGCGTGCTCAACGGCACGGTCGGCGCAGTCGGTGGTGCGGTGGGTGGTGTGCTCAACGGCACCGTCGGCACCATCGGAGGTGCCGTGGGCGGTGCACTCAACAATACGGTCGGCTCGGTCGGCAGCGTTGTCGGTGGCCTGCTCGGGGGTGGCAGCACCACGCCGGGCAGCGGGCTGGACGGCGTACTCACCGGCACGCTCGGCAACGTCGGCGGTGCGGTGGGCAACCTGCTGGAGGGCAACCTCAACGGTACCGTCAACAATCTCGGCGGCGCAGTCGGCGGGCTGGTGGGCGGCACGCTGGGTGGCCTGGGCCTGACCCAGCCCTCGGCGATTCCGCCGGACAGCCCGAAGGCACCCGCTCCGGCTGATCCGAATGCGGGACTCATCATCGGTACCGGTGGCCTGGTCGGCAACGTCGGCCAGCTGATCGGCCCGACGACCAGCAGCCTGTTCGGCGGTGACGGCTATCTGCACAACGGCAATCTCAAGCTCAGCAATGCGAACGTGATGCAGGCCTACTCCACGGTCAACGTGCTCGGCCTGCCGGTCGTGAACCTGTCACCGGTCGGCAGCACCCTCAATGGCCTGGGCGGCGCGGTGACCGGTGGCAGCTCGCACCTGACCCTGATCGGTGGCGTCACTTCCGACAGTTACATCTACAACATCAACAACGGCAACCCCGGTGGCCTGCTGGGCCTGCTGCTGCCGACGGATTCGCCGGCATGGGCCGCCAAGTGCCTGGATATCGCGTTGGCCGACATCTCCTGCTGGGCGGTCAACGCCGCACAGGATTACCAGGTGCTGATGGGTGACGGTGCCTTCGCCAACGGCTCCAAGGAAGTGGTGATCGGCGCCAATGCCCGCCATGAGCTGCCGAAAGTGGATGCCAACGTGGCGTTCCCGGGTGCCGGTCCCAACGATCCCACCAATCCAACCGGCGTGCCGACTGCGGACTACGCCGCGCGCATGGGCCACTCGGTGATTGTCGGCGACAGCGCGGTGGGTACTGCCAACGGCCAGACCCTGCTGGGTGCGGAGGCGACCTCGAACCAGGCCAATTCGGTGGCGCTGGGCTACCGTTCCGCAGCGCTGCGCGGCGCACAGGCCAGCTACAGCGCCTATGGCCTGACCGCCGCCCAGGTCTCTGCCGGTGAAGTTTCGGTGGGTACCGCCAACGGTGGCGAGCGCCAGATCACCAACCTGGCTGCGGGTAGCGCCAATACCGATGCGGTCAACGTCGCCCAGTTGAAGGGCGCGATCAGCCTGATCGATGATGTTTCGGCCGGCGCGGTGATGTACGACGTCGATGGCGCAGGCAATCCGGACTATCGCCGCGTCACGCTCGGCAACGGCACGGGTACCACCACCATCGGCAACCTCGCCGCGGGTGCGGTGACCGCCGGCAGCCTGGAAGCCGTCAACGGCGGGCAGCTGGCCACCACCAACGCCGCCATCGCCGGCTTCTTCGGTGGCATCACCGCCTTCGATCCGGTCAGTGGCGCCTTCACCGCGCCGCTGTTCGAGATCAGCACGATCTCCACCGACGGCGCCATCGCGCAGGGCCTGTACAACAATGCGACCGATGCCTTCGACGCCGTCGACGGTTCGCTGGTCAATCTCAACACGCAGATCAACGATATCCGCAACGGCGGCACCAAGTACCTGCGGGTGAACTCCACGGGCGTGGAGGCAGTGGCCACCGGTGCCGACTCCATCGCGGTCGGTACCAACGCCCGCGCCACGGCTGGCAACGCGATCGCGGTCGGTGCCGGCAGCCTGGCTGATCGTGCGAACAGCGTGTCGATCGGTGCCGCGGGTGCCGAACGCCAGGTGACGAATCTGGCCGCCGGTACGGCTGCCACCGATGCGGTGAACCTGGGCCAGCTGCAGGCCTCGGAGGAAGGCGCGCTGCGCTACGACCTCAATGGCGATGGCAGCGTCAACTACGCCAGCGCCACGCTGGGTCAGGGCGGCACGGCGACCACGCTGCGCAACCTCGGCCCGGGCCAGGTGAGCGCCACGAGCAGCGAAGCCATCAATGGTGCCCAGCTGTTCGCTGCCAACCAGGCCGTCGCCACCCATCTCGGGGGCGGCGCGGCGGTCAATGCGGCCGGTGCGCTGACAGCGCCGACCTACACGATCAACAACATCGCCGCCAATGGCACCATCAGCCAGGGCAGCTACAACGACGTCGGCACCGCCTTCGACGCGGTCAGCAATTCGCTGGCCAATGTCGCCGACCAGACCGACGATATCGACAAGCGCGCGGTGAAGTACGATGTCGATGGCAGTGGCAACGTCGTCAACACGGTCACCCTGAGCGGTACCGGCACGGGTGCGGTGAAGGTGACCAACGTGGCGGCCGGCAGCATCCTTGCAGGCAGCAGCGACGCCATCACCGGCGACCAGCTGTTCAGCACGAACTCGACCATCGCCAGCTACTTCGGCGGCAGCACGGCCTTCGACGGCACCACCAATCTGTGGACCGCGCCGTCGTTCAGCATCTCCAGCATCGCCACCGACGGCACCCTGACCGCCAACGACTACAGCAACGTCACCGCGGCGTTCTCCGCGGTGGACGGTTCGCTGAGGGTGCTCAACCAGCGCATCACCAACGGTGGCGGCAGCCCGTACCTGGCAGTGAACTCCAGCGCCGCGGCGGCCGCTGCGGCAGGTGCGGAGGCGCTGGCGGTGGGTCCGCAGGCCAGTGCGGCAGGTGCTTCGGCCGTGGCAGTCGGCAACGGTGCCAACGCCAGCGCGGACAACAGCGTGGCACTGGGTGCCGGCTCGGTGGCCAGCGTCGGCGCGCAGAGCGGCTATACCGGTGCCTATGGTCAGACGGGTGCCAGCAATTCGGCAGGCGAAGTGTCGGTCGGCAGCAGCGGCAGTGAACGCAAGATCACCCACGTTGCCGACGGCTCGGACGATCACGACGCGACGAATGTCGGCCAGCTGAAGAATGGCGTGAACTATGCCATCGATCAGTCCAAGGCCTACACCGACCAGAAGATCCAGAACATCACCAACGTCGCCGGCAGCTTCCGCGCCAACAACAGCAACAACCTGGCCGATCCGGCCGCGACGGGCGCCAATTCCGCAGCCGGTGGTGCAGGATCGACGGCCGCCGGTGCCAACTCGACGGCCCTGGGCAACGGCTCGCAGGCACAGGCCGACAACTCGGTGGCCCTGGGCGCAGGGTCGGTGGCCAACCGTGCCAACACGGTTTCGGTGGGGGCCAGCGGCGCCGAACGGCAGGTGGTCAATGTGGCAGACGGCACCCAGGCCACCGATGCGGTCAACGTGCGGCAGCTGCAGGCCTCGCAGCAGGGCACCATCCGCTACGACACCACCGTCAACGGAGCCACCAACTTCAACAGTGTCACTCTCGGCAGCAGCACCAGCGGCCCGACGACGGTCCGCAACGTTGCCGCCGGTACGGCAGGCACCGACGCGGTCAATGTCGACCAGCTGAAGTCCGGCATGGCGCAGACCCTGGACTGGTCGAAGGCCTATACCGACGAGCGCATGGGCGGCTTCGAGCGCGACCTGCGCAGGACCGACAACCGCGCTTCGGCCGGCATCGCTTCGGCCATGGCCACGGCCTCGCTGCCGCAGCCGAGCGAAGCGGGTCGCAGCATGGCCTCGTTCGCCGCCGGCAGCTACAACGGCGAATCGGGCGTGGCGGTGGGCCTGTCCGGTGTCTCGGAAGGAGGCCGCTGGATCTACAAGTTCAGCGGTTCCACCAACAGCCGTGGCGAGGCCGGTGTGGCCGTCGGTGCCGGCATCCAGTGGTAACCGCCGTAGCCGGGCCGCGATCGCGGCCCGGCTGCCGCGCAAACGTCTACAGGGGGAATGACATGAATCAGCATCGCATCGCCCGCGCCGGCCGCATCGCCGCGTCGCTGGGCCTGATCCTCGCCGCCGGCCTGCTGGCCGCCTGCCGCAGCCACGCGCCCGCCGGTGAGGGTCCGGCGGAGGCCACTGCAGTGGCCTTCCCGGAAGTCTCCAAGGCGTCGCTGAAGGAGGGTACCTATCCCGACATCGCCGACCTGCGCCGCTTCGCGCCCGGGATGAGCAAGCGGCAGCTGTACAGCCTGCTGGGTACGCCCCACTTCAACGAAGGCATGTGGGGCGTGCGCGAGTGGAACTATCTGTTCAACTTCCGCACCGCACAGGGCGCCGAGTACTTCACCTGCCAGTTCCAGGTGCGCTTCGACAACAAGGGCATCGCCCAGGCCGGCTACTGGAAGCCCGAATCCTGCGCCGCCGTGCTCGACCCGCCGCGGCCACCGCCGCCGCCGCCGGCACCCGCGCCACTGCCCGAACAGCCGCTGCGCCTGGCCGCCGATGCACTGTTCGGTTTCGACAGCGCGGTACTCAGCGCCGAAGGCCAGCAGGCGGTGCAGGGCATCCTGGCGCAGGTCCGTGAGGCCAGCAAGGTGCAGTCGATCCAGGTCGTCGGCTACACCGACCGTATCGGTGCGGCCAGCTACAACCAGCAACTCTCGCAGAAGCGGGCCGAAGCGGTGCGCACGGCCCTGGTGCAGGGCGGAGTGCCGCCGGGCAGCATCAGTGCCGAAGGGCGCGGCGCGGCTGAACCGATCGTGCAGTGCACGCAGCGCAACCGTCGCGAGCTGATCGCGTGCCTTGCGCCGAATCGCCGGGTGCAGATCGTCGGGATCGCGCACCCGCGCTGAAGTCTCCCGCGCCGTGGCCATGCCCCGGCATCCCGAGTCCCCCCTGACCACCGGCAGGACGTGGCCACGTCTCCCCCGTCGTCCACCCCTGCCGGTGGCTCAGGTTTTCATACGGTGCACGCGATGAACGCCCAATTCCTGCCTCTGTCCATGAAGACGGAAACCACCCTCAGCGTGTATGGCCAGCTCGGCAATCATGCGGTCGTGCGCATCCCCGGGCGGCGCCTGCCGGGCCTGATCCTGCAGGCCGATACCGTGGCCGGGTTCCTGGCCCAGCTGCAGGAAACCCAGGCCTGCCTGCGCAGTGGCCGGGCGCAGCGTGCCGATGCAGAGCTGGACATGCTGATCGACATGCTGGAGCAATGGTACGCGTTGATCGAGTCGCGGCTGGCCGATGCCGGCGAAGCGCTGTAGCAGCGGGGCGGGCGATCAATCGGCGTCTTCGACGCGCTCGCCCATCAGTTCGCGCTGGCGCTTGTCCAGCTCCTCGGCGTAGCGCCTGCGCACGAAGGCCTCGGAAACAATGCCCAGCAGCTGGCCATCGGCGGCAACCACGGCCAGTTCGTCGGCCTGCGTCCGGTCGAAGCACTGCATCACGCTGACCACATCCGCGCCCGGCAACAGTGACACCTCGCGGTTCTCGGCCAGATCGCCAACGGGTGTCTCCGGCTTCACGCCGTCGGCGAAGACGCGCGGAATCTGCACGATGCCGGCGTAGTGGCCTTCGCTGTCGATCAGGACCACGCGACCGCCGGAGCCCAGCGGGAAACGCTGGCGGAACGCAGCGGCATCCAGCCCGGCCGGAGTGGTGGCAACGCCCTTGCGCATCATCCGCCCGGCGTTGAGGGTGTGGATCCAGCCGACGTCGCGTGCGCTGCGGATGGTTTCGCCGCGCAGATGCATGCGCCATGTCGAGAACGAGTAACCGAACCACTGGCGGACCAGTGTGCTGGAGACCAGTACCGCGCTCATCACGACGCTGGTCAGCAGGAAGTCGTGGGTGCCTTCCAGCACCAGCATGGCCATGGTCATCGGCGCGCCGACCACTGCGGCGGCCAACGCGGCCATGCCCGCAAGCGCCGCGGACGTGGCATCAACCACGGGCACGCCGGTGGCCGTCGCCAGCAGGCCGGCAAACAGGGTGCCGACCAGGGTGCCCATGAACAGCGACGCAAAGAAAAGACCACCTCGGAAGCCGAAGCCCAGCGAAATGCCCGAGGCCAGAAGCTTCAGGGCGAGCAGGCCGCCGATCCAGATCAGTGGCAGCTGCGTGGTCAGGTCCAGGTGCAGCGCACCGTGACCGGAGGAAAGCACCTGCGGGCTGGCCATGGCCAGTGGAATCAGCAGGAGGCCGCCGACCACCGGGCGCCCCCACAGGGGCAGTGGACTGCGCTTGACCACGCCTTCGATGGAGGCGATCAGTCGCATCACGCCGATCCCCACCATCGCGCAGCAGCAACCGAGCAGGCCGTAGATCGCGTAGTCGGCGGCGCGCACATCGATGGTCGAGGCTGCGGGCAGCAGGTACGCCTCGATGCCAGCCTGGTCGGCGACGAATGCACCCGCCAGTGCGGCCAGGGCCACAGGCGCGAGAGCGGCGGGCGTGTAGGCGCCGATGACGATCTCGAACGCGTAGAACGCGCCGGCCAGCGGAGCCCCGAAGGCCGCGGCGATGGCGCCGGCGGCACCGGCACCGACCAGGATGCGCACATCATTGCGGCGCAGGCGCATGACACGGCCCAGCTGCGAGCCGCTGCCCGCACCCATCTGGGTATACGAAGCCTCAAGGCCGACGGACGCACCGCAGCCGTTCGACAGCAGGGTCTGGGTGAGCACGATCAGATTGTCGCGCATCGACATGCGACCGCCATGCAGGGCATTGGCCTCGACCGCGTCGAGCAGCGGGCGCTTGCGCCGCGCGGCCGCCAGGCTGACCAGCCCGACCAGCAGGCCGCCCAGCGGCAGCACCAGCAGGGCGGTCCAGCTGAGCGCGGGCAGGGAGCTGAGGCGCATGCCGGGTTCCAGCCCGTACAGCGCACTCTGCAGCCCGCGCGCGATGTCCGATTGCAGCAGCGTCAGGCCACCGGCGATCAGGCCGACCAGCAACGCCAGTGCGATGAACCACAGGTCGCTGCCACGCAGGCGCAGTCGCAGGCCCTGGAAGGCCAGATGCAGGCGCGATGGTGGAACCGTGGAGGCCATGGTGGCGGCATGATACGCCGCCATCGTGATCGCCACCGTCACCGCATCGGGCATTTACCGCATCAGAAGCGGTAGCGTCCCTGCAGGTAGAAGGTGCGTGGCGCGGCCACCATGCGCCCGGCATTGCCGTCGACATTGCGGGTGTACCAGCGCTTGTCGGCCAGGTTGTTCACGCCGGCCGTGATCTCGCTGTCGCCCAGCCCCGGAACCTGCCAGGCCACCTGCGCATTCCACAGCCGCACCCCCGGCACGCGGCCCACACGTGCATCGGCGCTTTCCTGCCAGGTGTTGGCAGCGTCGGAGAACTGGCCGCTCTGGTGCGTGCTGGAGACATTGAAGGTCCAGGCCGACAGCGCATAGCGGGCGCCGATGCTGTCGGTGTCGCGCGAGTAGAAGGGCACGTCCCGGCCGCGGTTGTCACCGGACTGCTGGATCGCCTTGGTCCAGGTGTAGTTGGCGTACAGTTCCAGTCCGGCCAGCACGCTGTCTTCGGCGAAGCGGTATTCGAGCGCGCTTTCCACACCCTTGTGGTCGGTCGCACCGATGTTCTGGAAGGTGGGCGGGGTAATCCCCGGCACCTGCAGGATCTGGTTGTCGAAGCGCATCCTGAACACCGTGACGTCCGCGCGCAGTGCGCCGTCCTGCCAGCGGGCGCCCAGCTCGGTGGTCCTGGCCACCTCCGGATTCAGCGGATTGCTGGCGGTCTGCGAGTTCAGCTGGATGTTCTGCACGGGCCCGAACGAGGTGGTGTAGTTGCCGAACACGGTCAGCTGCGGGGTCAACAGGTAGGCGACGTTGAGCGAGGGCAGGGCTTTGTCGTTGCGGCTGCTGAAGGTGGTGCCGCCATCGGCCTGGCGGCGGTCCATGTCGATCCATTCCATGCGCACCCCCGGCGTGATCCGCCACTGGCCGATGGCGATGCGGTCGTCGAGATGGAAGGCGTGGGCGTCGGTGGCATTGTCGAAGCGGTTGATGGGGCTTGCGGCGCCGGTGCGGCGGGTCACCGTGTAGCTGCGGTCGTTGCCGCGCTCGCGCAGGAAGCGGTAGCCCGCGGTGACGTCGTGCACGCTTGCCCCCCAGTGCAGGCGCTGGGTGTAGCGCGGTTCGATGCCGAGCACGCGGTAGTCGCGCGGCTGCACGCTCACCTGGGTGTTGGCAGCGTTGATCAGCGAGCTGGCACGGGTGCTCTCGTTGTAATAGGCCAGTACCTCGAACTCGCTGGTGTCGGACAACGTGTGGGTGTAGCCCAGATCGATGCCCGTGCGGTGGCCCTTCCAGAAGTCATCGGGACGCGTGTTCTGGAACGGATCCGCCTCGTACTGCGCGCGGGTCAGGCCGCCTGGCGTCAGCGAGCGGACGTCGTAGTAGGACAGCTTGGCACGCAGCGTCTGCTGGTCGTCGATGGCGTAGGCGAACTTCAGTGCCAGATCGTTGAAACGGTCGTCGCTGCCTTCGCGCCAGCCGCGACCGTCCTGGCCGGAATAGAGCAGGGCGACGCCCAGGCCGTTGTCGCTGGTGCCGCCGAGGAAGGTGTTGTACTGGGTGCTGTCGCCGCCGCCATGGTCATGGGCGTTGTAGCGGATCCCGACCTCGCCGTGCAGGCCGCTCTGCTGCGGAATGGCGCGGGTGCTGAAGTTGATGATGCCGCCCACGTTCTGCGGCCCGTAACGCACGGCTCCGCCGCCGCGCACGACGTCGATCGATTCGATGTTGGACAGGCTGGCCGGCGCGAACGACAGCTGGGGCTGGCCGTAGGGTGCGACGGCCAGCGGCACGCCATCCAGCAGCACCGTCGAGCGGGGTGAGTAGCGGCCGGTGAGGCCGCGCACGCCGATGTTCAGCGACACCGAACTGCCGGCGGTGCCGGAGTTGTCGGTGACCTGCACGCCGGGGATGCGGCGCATGGCGTCGCCGATGCTGGTCGCGCCACTGGCCTCGATGCGCTGGCGATCGACCACCGTACGTGCCCCGGCGAAGCTCTTGACGCTGTCATGCAGGCCGGTGCCCAGCCAACTGCCGGAGACCTGGATGCTGTCGAGCGTGGTCGGCGCGTCCTGGGCGAGGGCGGAAGCAAGGGGCACCAGGCACAGGGCGAGGGCTGCCACCAAGGGCAGCTGGGCCGGTTTCGGGGTGTGGAGGGGCATCTGGACGGCGCAGGGAAGGTGGTAAATGAGAATTATTGCTGATTCCATTCGTGAATGGAATCGAAGGCCGATGGCCTCCGGGGTCGGGTGGTAAAGTGAATGATTGCCTCCTGACTCACCGAGATCCGTCATGCCTGCAGCTGTCTTCTATCCCGTCGGAACCCCTGGCCAGCCGTGGGGAGCGGCGGAACGGGAGCAGTGGCGTGCGCGCCAGCAGCGCCTGCGCCGCTACGACGAGGAAGTACTGCCGCGCATCGAGGCACTGGCAGCGCGCTTCGACAAGGTGGCCTACGGCCAGCTCGACTACGCGGGAGAGACCTATACCCTGTTCGCCCTGCGCAGCCGCGACTGGAACCCGGCGCTGCCGGCGGCGCTGGTCACCGGCGGCGTGCACGGCTACGAAACCAGTGGCGTGATGGGTGCCCTGGAGTTCCTTGAAAAGCACGCGGCCGATTACGCGGGCAAGGCCAACCTGCTGGTGGCACCGTGCGTCAACCCGTGGGGCTTCGAGCGCATCAACCGCTGGAACTTCGACGCGATCGATCCGAACCGCAACTTCCGTGCCGGTGGTCCGGCTCGCGAATCAACCGCGCTGATCGAGCTGATCGAACCCCTCAAGGGCCAGTTCGTGCTGCACATCGATCTGCATGAGACCACCGACAGCGATGAAAGCGAGTTCCGCCCTGCGCTGGCGGCGCGCGACGGCAAGCCGTTCGAACCGGGCCTGATTCCTGATGGCTTCTACCTGGTGGACGACAGCGCCAATCCGCAGTCGGCGTTCCAGCAGGCCGTGATCGCGGCGGTGGAAAAGGTGACCCACATTGCACCGGCCGACGACAAGGGCGAGATCATCGGCTCTCCGGTGGTGGCCCATGGCGTGATCGAGTACCCGCTGGTGGAACTGGCCCTCTGTGCCGGCATCACCGGTGCGCCGTACACCACCACCACCGAAGTCTACCCGGACAGCCCGCGCGCCACGCCGCAGCAGTGCAACGACGCGCAGGTGGCCGCGGTCTGCTCCGCGCTGGACTACGCACTGGCGCATCGCTGAGGGGGAGTGCCGAGCCCATGCGCGGCTGCGGTTGCAACAACCTTGATACATCCCGGGCCGATACGGCCCGGCGCTACCGCAGCGCGTCGGCCCACCACAGTGCGGCCGGCCCGGGCGGCGTGTCGCGTCGCCATACCAGGTCGCTGTGGATGCGCCGCGGCCAACCGGGCAGGGCCAGTTCCACCAGGTGTCCGCGGTCGTAGCGCTGCACCAGCGCTCTCGGGAGTTCGGCCCAGCCGATGCCTTCCTCGGCCATTTCCATCACCATCAGGTAGTCCGATGCGGTCCAGGCCGGGCCGGCGACGGCACGCGCGTGATCGACCTGTGCGCTCAAGCGAATCTGCCGATGGCGGGCAAGCTGCGGTGCGGCGCGCGCACCGGCCGCGGCCAGTGCGTGTCCGTGCGCGACATACACCGCCAGCTCGCTGTGATGGGCCAGGGGCTGTGCGATCACTGCATCCGGATAGCGCTCCTGGCGAGGCAGCAGGCCCAGTCCGGCGCGGCCGCTGCCGACCAGTTCCAGCACATCGTGCCCTTCAGCGTCGAGCCACTCCAGTTCGATTTCGGGAAAGGCTTCAGCGAAACGCTGCAGCACCTGTTGCGCCGGGTCCAGCTGGTAAACATCGGAGAACACCACCGTCAGCCGGGGTTCGACAGGTGCAGCCAGGCGCACGCTCAGCTGCTGCAGGCGCGCATCGGCAGCCAGGATTTCCTGGGCATGGCCCAGCACCTGCCGCCCCGGGTCGGTAAGCTGCGGATAGCGCCCGCTGCGGTCGAACAGGGATACGCCCAGATCGGCTTCCAGATGGGCGATGGCGGTGCTGACCGTCGATTGCGTCTTGCGCAGGCGCCGCGCGGCAGCCGAGAAGGAGCCCAGTGCGGCAGCCTCGACGAACGCCTGCAGGGATTCAGGAGAGTAGGG
Organism: Stenotrophomonas sp. STEN225; assembly: GCF_056756445.1. Taxonomy (NCBI): domain Bacteria; kingdom Pseudomonadati; phylum Pseudomonadota; class Gammaproteobacteria; order Lysobacterales; family Lysobacteraceae; genus Stenotrophomonas; species Stenotrophomonas sp. STEN225. The sequence continues at coordinate 93,956 of NZ_JBRRBV010000005.1, forward strand.
CATCGATCCATCGCTCATATCGATGGATTCCATTTTTGATCCATCGTAAATGGCGATGATACTGGACACCATCGCCCCTGTCAGCGGGCGCTGTGAATCCTGCTGGAGTTTTCCCATGACCCGTCGTGTTCCCGCCCCAGGCCCCCTGATTGCCTGGGCCTGCCTGACCGTGGCGATCGTCGCCGAAGTGGTCGGCACGTCCTTCATGGCCCATGCCGCCCGCGCCGGTGGCTGGACCGGCTACCTGGTGATGGCCGGGGCGCTGGCGTTGTCCTATTACTTCCTGGCGCTGTCGGTACGGCGCATCGCGGTCGGCGTTGCGTACGCGGTGTGGGAGGGGCTGGGGCTGACCCTGCTGACCCTGGTCGGCATTGCGGTGTTCGGCGAGAGCCTGTCGATGCAGCAGCTGGCCGGCCTGCTGCTGGCGGTGGCCGGCATTGTCTGCGTCACCCTTGGGGAGGCGCACTGATGAACACAACGGCACTGTTCTTCGTGATCTGTTCTGCACTGATCGACGTCGCGGCAAACATGATGGTGGCCAAGTCTGAAGGCTTCCGCCGCTGGCAATGGGGTGTCGCTGCCGTCGTCATGGTCTGGATCGCCTTCGCGCTGCTGGGCCAGGCAGTACGCCACCTGGACCTGGCCACGGCCTATGCGCTGTGGGGTGCCATCGGCGTGATCGGCACCGCTGCCTGCGGGCGCCTGCTGTTCGGCAATCGCCTGCGGCCCATCGGCTGGATCGGCATTGCACTGGTGACGGGGGCGGTGCTTCTGCTCAGTACCGCATGAGCGGCGACGATTGCAGACCGGAGCGCGCTGTCCGACACTGCGGTTTTTCCGCAACGGAGTGCCGCCATGTTCAGCCACATCACCGTCGGTTCCAATGATCTTGCGGTCTCGCGCCGCTTCTACGACGCATTGTTCGCAGCCATCGGCGGCCGACCGGGCATCACCGATGAAGATGGAAGACTGGTCTACGTCAAGGACGGGCGGATGTTCATCGTGACCCCGCCCATCGATGGCCAGCCGGCGTGCCACGCCAATGGCGGTACGATTGGTTTCGCGCTGGAGACTCCGCAGGCGGTGCACGCCTGGCAGGAGGCAGGCATCGCCCACGGCGGCAGCGCCATCGAAGATCCACCGGGCGTACGCCACAAGGCCGGGCGGCAGCTGTACCTGGCCTACCTGCGCGACCCTGATGGCAACAAGTTGTGCGCCGTGCACGTGATGCGCTGAACTTCGCGGCGCGCGCGTGATACCACGCGCGTGCTGTCCCTGTGCTGTCATCGCGCGACAGCACTTCATCCTGCGTCCACCGCCGTTCAGCCAGAATCCGCCGGCTCACTCTTTGATCGACCGGAGAACGCCGCCCCGTGGAAGCCCTGGAGCCGCAACAATCCCCGGTGCGCACCCTGCGGCCTGTATTCGCCTTCGCGGCGATCATCGTCGTGGCGTTCGCGCTGTTCGTCAGCCTCTATCCAATCGGTGCCGGTCGCCTGCTGCTCAGCGCACAGGACTGGGCGGCACTCAACGTTGGCTGGTACTACCTGCTGGCGATGACCCTCTATCTGGTGTTCGTGGTCGGCGTGGCGCTGTCCAAGTATGGTGGCATCAAGCTCGGTGCCGACCATGACGAGCCCGAGTTCAGCTATCTCTCCTGGGCGGGCATGCTGTTCGCCGCGGGTATCAGCATCACCCTGTTCTTCTTCTGTGTCTCCGAGCCGCTGACCCATTACCTGCAGCCGCCGCAGGGCGATCCCGCCGCCGGTGAGGCCGGCGCGCGCCAGGCCATGCAACTGCTGTTCCTGCACTGGGGCCTGCATGGCTGGGGCGTGTTCGCGCTGGCGGCAATGGCCATGGCCTACTTCGCCTATCGCCACAACCTGCCGTTGGCGCTGCGCTCGGCGCTGTATCCGCTGATCGGCAAGCGCATCAACGGCCCGATCGGCTACACCGTGGACGCGCTGGGCATTGTCGCCACCGTGTTCGGCATCGGCGCCGACATGGGCTTCGGTGTCCTGCACCTCAACGCCGGGTTGTCGCACCTGTTCGACATCCCGCACTCGAACTTCGTGCAGATCGTCCTGGTCGCCAGCATGATGGGGGCGGCGGTGGCCGTGGCAGTGTCCGGCGTGGAGAAGGGGGTCCGCTGGATGGCCAACATCAACATGCTGCTGGCGATCGCGCTGGTGCTGTTCATGCTGTTCGCCGGGCCCACCCAGTACCTGTTCGGCACGCTGATGCAGAATCTGGGCGACTATCTTGGCAGCGTGGTCGGCAAGAGCTTTGACGTGTACGCCTATGGCGGACGGCCGGCATGGCTGGGCGGCTGGACGGTGTTCTACTGGGCCTGGTGGATCGGCTGGGCGCCGTTCGTCGGCCTGTTCATCGCCCGCATCTCGCGCGGACGTACCATCCGCGAATTCGTGTTCGGCGTGCTGCTGATTCCGCTCGGCTTCACCCTGGCCTGGTTGTCGATCTTCGGCAACAGCGCGCTGGACCAGGTGCTGCACCATGGCCAGCAGCAGCTGGCACAGCTGGCCGTGGATGACCCACCGACCGTGCTGTACGCATTGCTTGATGGTTATCCGTGGAGCCGCACGGTGATCGCGGTGACCGTGCTGGTCAGCTTCATCTTTTTCGTGACATCGGCCGATTCGGGCGCGGTGGTGCTGTCCACGCTGTCGTCGCACGGCGGCGCTCCGGAAGACGATGGCCCGCGCTGGCTGCGCGTGTTCTGGGGCACGGTGATCGCCGTGCTCACCGCAGGCCTGCTGCTGGCGGGCAGCATCGATGCGTTGAAGTCGGCGGTGGTGCTGGCGTCACTGCCATTCTCGGCGGTGCTGCTGCTGATGATGTGGGGCCTCACCCGGGCGTTCAGCGATGAGTCGCACCGCAAGCGCGCGCTGCAGTACCGGCCATCGCCGCTGATCGGCGACGATCGCCACCACCAGGGCTGGCGCCAGCGGCTTGCGCAGGCCATGCACTTCCCGGTGCGCGACCAGGTCTACCGCTTCATGGATGACACGGTGAAACCGGCGATGGAAGCCGTGGCCGAGCAGCTGCGCGAACAGGGCTGGGACGTACATACCCGCATCGAAGCCGGCGACATGGAACTTTCGGTCAACCATGGCGAGCAGCAGGACTTCCTGTATCGGGTGATCCTCCGCGGCTACCTGACGCCGTCGTTCGCCGCCCAGCAGCTGCGCAACCAGCGCTACTACCGCGCCGAAGTGCATCTGTTCGAAGGCAGCCAGGATTACGACCTGGTCGGATACAGCCGCAAGCAGATCATCAACGACATCATCAGCCAGTACGAGCGGCACCTGCAGTTCCTGCACCTGAGCCGGTGATGCACGACCGCTGCGATGGGTGCGGACCGTTGGTCCGCGCACTCCGTGGAGCCGAGCCCACGCTCGGCTCCATCAAGCCGGTAAAGCAGCCGGGCATGGGCTCGGCGCTACATGTGCAGTTTCCGCATCAGAACCGGTAGCGTGCCCCCACCGTGACGAACTGGCCGCGCAGGTTGTACTGGCTGATGTCGAAGCCGTTGGAGCCGCCCGCCGGGTCGAATGGCGGGTCCTTGTCGGTCAGGTTCAGCACCGACAGCGACAGCGTGGTGTTGGGAATGCCTTCGTACGCCACGTACAGGTCCAGCTGGTGATAGGGCTTGACGCGATCGCGCAGGCCCGGGTTGCTGGTGGCCGTCGCTACCCGCTGGTCGTAGCCGCTGACATATTGCAGGCTCAGCGTGCTGTTCCAGTCGCCCACCGCCCAGTTCAGTGACGTGGTGCCGCGGGTGCGCGGCAGCGCGCCGTGGCGGTTGTTGCCCGCGCCGTCATAGGGCGCCTGACCGGCTACCAGGGGCTGCTTGAAGCTGAGCAGATGGGTCCAGCTGCCGGCGAGGGTGAGGTTGCCCCAGCCGTCGGTGCGGAAGGTGCGGCTGGCCTCCAGGTCGAGACCGGACGTGGTCAGCTCCCCCTGGTTGGCATACTGGTTGGTGATGAACTGGATGCGGCCCTGCGCATCGCGCTGGACCCGGCCCGGGAACAGGGCGGGATTGTCGACGATGAACTGTGCGCTGTCGGGCTTGACCAGGTTGTCCTGCTCGATGCGGTACCAGTCCAGGCCGATGCTGCTGTCAGCGTCCGGCGACCACACCGCGCCAACGTTGAGATTGCGCGAGCGCTCGGCCTTCAGGTCGGGATTGCCGGTGCGGATGTTGGTGACACCGCGGCTGCCACCGGGCTGCAACGGGTCGAGCGGGTCGATCACCGATCCGTAGCTGACCGTCTGTCCGGGTGCGATTTCCGGCAGCGAGGGGGCGCGGAAACCGCGCGAGAACGAACCGCGCAGCAGCAGGCTGTCCAGCGGCTGCCAGCGCAGCGCGAACTTCGGCGAGAACGCCTTGCCGAAGTCGTCGTAGCGGTCGCCGCGTCCGGCGACCTGCAGTTCCAATGTGCGATGCAACGGTACGCTGAACTCGGCGTAGGCGGCGCTGACCTGCCGCTCGCCATCGACCACGTTGATCGCGGGCCGCAGCTCCGTTCCGGACAGCACCTGCGCACTTGTCCGTGCATCCAGCGATTCCTTGCGGAACTCCGCGCCCCAGGCGAAGCCGACCGCGCCGGCCGGCAGCTCCCACAGCGACGTCGATGCCTTGAGGTTCAGAGAGTGCAGCTGGTACCAGCCCGGGCGCTTGGTCTGCAGGCGCAGCGCGTCAAGCGCGGCCGGCGTGCTGGCCGGGTCGAGGAAGTTGTAGCTGCCATCGCGCAGGATCTGCTCGAATGCGTAGCGGTTGATGAAGTTGTCCACGTACTCGCGCTGCTCGCTCTGCGAGGTCAGCGCGGCGACCTCCCAGTCCCAGCGCTCGCCCTGGCCACGCACGCCGGCCAATGCACGGTAGAACACCTGCGTGTTGTCCTTCAGGCGCGGGCCGAGATCGAAGAACGTGTACTCGAAGGGCAGGGGAGCGCTGCCCGGGTTGTTCGGATGCCCGACCGGCAGCACTGCCGGAATGTCGAGCAGGGTGCCGGTGGCGGGGTTGTAGGCGCGCAGGCCCGGGCCGACGGTCAGTGGCGCGCTGAAGATCTGGTCGGCCGTGTTGTGGCTGTAGAGCACGTCGGCGAAGGCTTCGACGTTGTCGCTGAAGCGGTAGGTCGCGCTCAGCGAGGCCTGCAGGCGTTCGGCACCGGGCTGCAGGGTCTTGAACGGCTGCGCATTGAACGCGCAGGCCTGGCCGGGCAGGCTGCTGCCGAAGTCGCTGTAGGGCCGCAGCTGGCTGCCCTCGGGGCAGGGCGAGAATGGCTGCGGCGCGCGCGGGTTCGCCAGCCAGTTGCCACCGGCAGTGGACCAGCCGGCCAGGCGACCACCGGGCTTGTCGCGGAAATCGCCGCTGCGGGTATAGGCGCGCTGGTCGGCGTCGAGCCGATCGCGCTTGAGCAGGTCCAGCCCGAACAGCACGTTCCAGCCCTGCTGTTCGAGGTCGCCGAAACCGGCCAGCAGATTGGCCTTGCGTTCGTCGAGGCCGCCCTGGGTGGCCGTACCGAAGCCGCCGCCCACTTCCACGCCCTGGAAGTTCCTGCGCAGGATGATGTTGATGACACCGGCGATGGCATCGGAGCCATACACCGCCGAGGCGCCGTCCTTCAGTACTTCAATGCGTTCGACCGCGCTGATCGGCAGCGCATTGAGATCGACGAAGGTGTCCTGGGTATTGAGGGCGAAACCGAAGTTGGCTACCCGATAGCCGTTGACCAGCACCAGAGTGTTCTTCGGCGACAGCCCGCGCAGGCCGATCGACGCCGAGCCCGCCGCGAAGCTGCCGGTGTACTGCTCGTCGAAGCTGTTGCCGGCATTGGCCGACAGGTTGCGCAGCACATCGGTCAACGTGCTGCGACCGGTCTGTTCGATCTGTTCACGGCTGACGATCTGCACCGGGTTGGGGCCGGCGGTGTCGCTGCGCTTGATGTTGGATCCGGTCACCAGCACGGTGCCGAGCGTGGTGCTGTCCTTGCCGGTATCGGTGGTTTCAGCAGCGCCGGCAGCGCCGGCGGTAAGTCCCAGCGCGATGGCGCCGGCAAGCAGGTTCAGGGTGGTGCGGTACATGGAAGCGACAACGCCGGACAGAAGAGGAGCCGCCAGTACCGCATGCGCTCGCCTGCGCCTTCCAATGACGAAAGCGCATTCAGTTATACATCACAGGTTCTTAACGAGTGACTGGCCTTGTTATCGACCGGTGCTGCGCGTTCCTCTCAGGGGTCAGATCCCTTTCCAACGGAAAGGGATCTGACCCCGGTTGGCCGACCGTCAAGGCCGCAAGAGCACCTTGCCGTTGCGGCCGGAACCTGCGCCGGCCTTGACCGCCGCGGCGATATCATCGAGTGCGAACACCTGTTCCACCGGCAGCGTCAGTTCGCCGCCGGCTGCACGCTGCAGCAGTTCGCCCACCAGCCGTCGCTTGTCGTCCACCGCCATCGCCTGGCTGACCTTGCTGCCCCAGAAGCCTTTCACGGTGGCTTCCTTGTAGATCAGGCCTCCGGCGGGGATGCGCATGGGCTCGCCGCTCATCACGCCGAAGGACACCAGCGTGCCGTGGTGGCCGAGCAGGTCGACCAGGTCACCGCTGGCGTCGCCGCCGATGGAATCCACGGCGGCCGCCGCCTGCGCTTCACCGGTCACTGCACGCACGCGGTCCTTCCAGCCGTCCACCGAGGTATCGAATACATGATCGATGCCGAGCGCCTGCAGCTGCGCGACTGCATCGGCGTTGCGCACCAGGTTGGCCACATGGACACCACGTGCCCGCGCCAGCATCGCCAGCGACTTGCCGACCGCGCCATTGGCGGTGTTCTGCACGATCCATTGGCCTGGCTCGACACGCAGGAATTCCAGCAGCATCAGCGCACTGAGCGGCATGGCAATCAGCTGCGCAGCGGTCTCGTCGGGGATCGATTCGGGCATCGGAATCACCATCCGTGCCGGCGCGATGAATGCTTCGGCCCAGGTGCCGTGCACCGAGGCGGCAGCGACACGCTGACCGACCCGAAGGCCTTCGACGCCGTCGCCAACCGCGTCGACCACGCCCAGTGCCTCGCTGCCACCGATCGCCGGCAGCGTCGGCTTGTAGCCATACAGGCCGCGCACGGTCAGCAGATCGTGGTTGTGGATGGAGGCGAGCACGGTACGGATGCGCACCTCGCCAGGACCAGGTTCAGGCAGGGCGGCCTCGGCGACGGCAAGGACGTCGGACGGGTCGCCGAAGGAGGAGTACTGGGCAGCGCGCATGGGGGATGTTCCGCGGAATGTGGAGGTTGTATCGAAGTGGGGATGCGTGCGGCGTCGACAAGGCGGCGCAGACGCAACACGGCATCCTGCGACGGTTCGTCGCGGAGGGCGCTATTTACTGCATCTTGTGTTGACGATATCCATCATCCCCACTATGTTGGGGCCGTCACTCCCGGTCAGCCGCCGCCGCCGGACGATGCAAGACACGTCCCGCGGCCCGCCCCTGAAGGCTTGCCGTGTCGACGCGGCCGCCCTCGTGCGGACTCAGGTCGCCCCCACGGCCCGGATACCGGCCGCAGGCGCAGGCGCTTGCCGACGACCTGGTGTTCCCGCGCTTTGGCATCCCACCCGATCGCCCCGTGCGCCGGTATCGCGTGCAGGGCCGCCATGGCATCGGCGCAATCGTGCGTGCGAGCCTGGAGACGCAGGACCATGACTGAATACACCTACCGCGCGGCCGATCCGGCCGGCGCCGGCGACGCCCTGCGCGCCGGTGGCGAGCGCGTGCCGACCTGGATCACCAAGGAGGCCGGCAACCGACGCCTGCCGTTCGACGCCGGGCGCCTGCAGCGCAGCATCGACGCCATCCATGCCGAGTTCCCGCAGCTGGACGTAGCCGACTACCGCCGCGTGGTACAGGCGATGGTTGAGCGCAAGCCCAGCATCAGTGCCGACGACCTGGTGGACCTGCTGATCCGCGAGGCGGAATCCCGTGTGGACCTGGTCGCGCCGGACTGGGAGCGGTTCGCCGCCCGCATCTACCTGCGCCGCCTGTACAAGCGCGCCAGCCGCAACCGCTTCTACGATGTCAGCCTGAAGTACGGCTCGTACGTAGGCCTGCAGGAGAGCCTGGCCGACCGTGGCGTCTACAGCAATGACATCCTGCGCTGCTACTCGAAGGAGGAGCTGCAGCAGGCCGGAGAGATGATCGATCCCGACCGCGACCGTCTGTTCGCGTACAACGGCCTGTACCTGCTGGCGACGCGCTACCTGGCCAGCGACCGCAGCCGCGAGGTGTATGAGTTGCCGCAGGAGCGCTGGCTGACCATCGCCCTGTACCTCATGCAGGAGGAGAAGCCGCGTGAGCGGCGGATGCAGCTGGTCGGCGAGGCCTACTGGGCGCTGTCGAACCTGTACATGACGGTGGCCACGCCGACGCTGGCCAACGCCGGCAAGGTCGGTGGACAGCTGTCCAGCTGCTTCATCGATACAGTGGACGACAGCCTGCAGGGCATCTATGACTCCAATACGGACATTGCCCGCGTGTCCAAGCACGGCGGGGGTGTGGGCGCCTACCTGGGCTACGTGCGCAGCAGCGGTGCACCGATCCGTGGTGTGCCCAACTCGTCCGGCGGCGTAGTGCCCTGGATCAAGCAGCTCAACAACACCGCGGTATCGGTCGATCAGCTCGGCCAGCGCAAAGGCGCGGTAGCGGTATACCTGGACATCTGGCACCGCGACATCGAGGCCTTCCTCGATCTGCGCCTGAACAACGGCGACCAGCGCCTGCGCGCGCATGATGTGTTCACGTCGGTCTGCGTCCCCGATCTGTTCATGGAGGCGGTCGAGCGTCGGGCCGACTGGTACCTGTTCGACCCGCATGAGGTAAAGCAGGCCAAGGGCTGGTACCTGCAGGACTTCTACGATGAGACGCGCGGTGCGGGCAGCTTCCGCGACCGCTACGCGGAGCTGGTGGCCGACGAGCGCATCAGCCGGCGCACCGTGCGCGCGATCGATCTGTTCAAGCGCATCATGCTCAGCCAGCTGGAGACCGGCAATCCATTCCTGTTCTACCGCGATGAAGTCAATCGCAGGAACCCGAACAAGCACGCGGGCATGGTCTATTCCAGCAACCTGTGCACGGAGATCCTGCAGAACATGAGCCCGACGCGGATGATCCAGGAGATCGTCAGCGGCGACCAGATCGTCACCACCCGCCGCGCCGGCGATTTCGTGGTGTGCAACCTGTCCTCGATCAATCTTGGACGGGCGGTCACCGCGCCGGACGATCTGCTGGCGAAGGACGTGCTGGAACGGCTGATCCCGATCCAGGTGCGCATGCTGGACAATGTGATCGATCTCAATGCCTTGCCGGTGCCGCAGGCCACGATCACCAACCGCAAGTACCGGGCCATCGGCCTGGGCACGTTCGGCTGGCATCACCTGCTGGCGCAGCAGGCGATCCCGTGGGAATCGCCGGAGGCCGAGGCGCTGGCCGACCGCCTGTACGAACGCATCAACTTCCTGACCATCCAGGCCAGTGCCGAACTGGCGAAAGAGAAGGGCCACTATCCGATGTTCGCCGGCAGCGACTGGCACACCGGCCGCTACTTCAGCGACCGCGATTACCGTGATGCGGCCTGGCAGGGCCTGGCGCGTGAGGTGGCCCGCCATGGTCTGCGCAATGGCTGGCTGCTGGCGGTCGCGCCGAACATGAGCACCGCCCAGATCGCCGGTTCCACTGCCTCGATCGATCCCATCTACAGCGCGTTCTACTACGAGGAGAAGAAGGACTTCCGACGGCCGGTCGCGGCCCCCGGGCTGTCGCTGGAGACCTGGCCGTACTACGAGAAGGGCGCCTACAAGGTGGACCAGTTCGCCAGCGTCCGGCAGAACGCCCGGCGCCAGCGCCATGTGGACCAGTCGATCAGCTTCAACCTGTATGTGCCCAGCACCATCCGTGCGAGCACGTTGCTGGAGCTGCACCTGAGCGCATGGCGCGCGGGACTGAAGACCACCTACTACGTGCGCTCCAACGACATCGACATCAGCGAATGCGAGTGGTGCTCGAGCTGATCGCTGCGCCCCAGCCGCGGTAGCGCCGGGCCATGCCCGGCGAGCGCACCGCGCGGCCACCGTACATTCCGCCGGGCACGGCCCGGCGCCATCCTCAGCAGGTAACACCATGGCAACGCCGCTTGACCGCATCAAGATCCTTGAACCACGCCATCCCAACCGCAGCACCGGCATCATCAACGGCCGCACCAGCGGCATACTGAACTGGAACGACATTCCGTACCCCTCGTTCTATCGGGCGTACAAGGAACTGTCGACCAACTTCTGGATCCCCGACGAAGTGGACATGAAGCTGGACGCACGCCAGTACGGTGAACTGTCCGGACGCGAGAAGAACGCCTACGACTCGATCATCGGCCTGCTGGCCACGCTCGATTCGCCGCAGACCCGGTTCATCTACAACGTCGCCGAGTACATCACCGATCCGGCCGCGCATGCCAATGCGGCGATCATCGGCCAGCAGGAAGTGATACATAACGAAAGCTACAGCTATGTGCTGGCGTCGATCACCGATCTGCCCAACCAGAACCGGGTGTTCGAACTGGCCCGCACGCATCCGACCATCATCAGCCGCAACGCGCCGATCATGCAGGCGTACGACGACTTCATGCGCGACAAGACCGCCGAGACGCTGCTGAGGTCGCTGATCCAGTCGTCGATCCTGGAGGGCATCAACTTCTATTCCGGCTTCGCCTACTTCTACAACCTGGTGCGGCAGAACCGCATGACCGGCACCGGCAAGATCATCAGCTTCATCAACCGCGACGAGCTGGCCCATACCAAGTTCATCAGCGAGGTGATCCGGGCCATCGTCGGCGAGAATCCGGAACTGCAGACCAACGAGCTGACTGCCTACGTACACGATGCATTCGAGCACGCCATCACCCTGGAGACGCAATGGTCGTCGGAAGTGCTGGATGGCATCGACGGCATCGATGTGGACGAGATGGTGCGCTATGTGAAGTACCGCGCCAACAAGATGGCCGGCATGCTGGGCATCGAGCGGCTGTACAGCGATACGACCGACAATGTGATGCCGTGGATCAAGGCCTACGCCGACAACTTCACCGAAACCAAGACCGACTTCTTCGAGATGCGCAATGCAAGTTACAAGAAGACCAACGTCGACAACGGCTTCGACGATCTCTGAGCGGGGGCCGGCGCTGGGCATCCTGATTGTGGTCGCCTCGCTCAGTGGCAATACCCGGGAGCTGGGGCGTCAGATCGCCGAGCGGTGTCGCGCGGCGGGTCACGCGGTGCATTGGCAGGAGGCCGACGACCTGCGCCAGCCGGCTCCGCTGGCGGCCGATGAAGCCGACCTCGTGCTGCTGGGCAGCTGGACCGACAACGCCGGGCGCACACCGGCGGAGATGAAGGCGTGGGTGGCCGGCATTGCTGGGCAGGGTCAGTGGCCGCGACAGGTGGCGGTGTTCGGCACCGGCGAGACACAGTGGGGCCAGGAGTACTACTGCGGCGCCGTGCACCGCCTGATCCGCTACTTCCACAGCAGCTACCCGCCGCTGGAGATTGAACAGATGCCGCACGGCGAACGCCACGCCGCCGCCATCGACGCCTGGACCGACGCAGTCCTGGCCCATTACCGGAGTACCACCGATGCAGATCATCGACGCCACCACGCCTGAGCAGCTCCAGCAGCTGTTGGCCGAACATCCCCGGGTCCTGGTGGATTTCCACAAGGACCAGTGCCCGGGCTGCCGGATGCTGGAGATGTCCCTGCAGCGTGTCGCCAGCAGCGGCGCGGGGCAGGGCATGACCCTGCTGCGGGTGCAGCTGGAAGTGCTGGGTGAAACCTTCTTCAGGGAGCTGGGGCTGCGCCAGACACCAACGCTTGCGCTGTTCCGTGACGGCAACGAACGCATCCGCCTGGCCGGATTCCAGTCGCCACAGCAGATCGAGGCTGCCATCGCCCTGCATCTGTAGAGCGGGGCCACGCTCGACAGCGCTGCACGCGTGCGTCGAGCATGGCCCGGTGGCGGCCCTCGGCCGTCAGGCGGCGGCGAAGGTGTCGACCAGCAGCTTCACATTCAATGCCACGATCACCAGCGCGATCAACCAGGCGATCGTACCCAGCCACCGCGGCGCCACCAGTGCGCCCATGGTCACCTTGTCGGTCACGATCCGCACCAGCGGAATGATCGCGAACGGCAGCTGCATCGACAGCACCACCTGGCTCAGCACCAGCAGCTTCACCGCGCCCTGGTCGCCGAACAGCACGATCACCACCACCACCGGAATGATCGCCAGCGCCCGGGTCAGCAGCCGCCGCAGCCAGGGCGGCAGGCGAAGGCGCAGGAAGCCCTCCATCACGATCTGCCCGGCCAGCGTTGCGGTCACCGTGGAATTCAGGCCCGATGCCAGCAGTGCCACCGCGAACAGCGTCGCCGCGGCGCCCACGCCCAGCATCGGTGCCAGCAGCTGATGCGCCTGCTCGATGTCTTCCACGTCGAAGCGACCGTTGGCATGGAACACGGCTGCGGCCAGGATCAGGATGCTGGCATTGATGAACAGTGCCAGCGTCAGGGCCAGCGTGCTGTCGGTCACCGCCCAGCGCAGCGCGCTGCGGCGACCCTCGTCGGTACGCGGATACGCTCGGGTCTGCACGATGGACGAGTGGAGGTACAGGTTGTGCGGCATGACCGTGGCGCCGATGATGCCGATCGCGATGTACAGGGCGTGCGGATCGGTGACCACCTGTGCGCGTGGAATGAAGCCGCCAAGCACCGCCATGACAGGCGGCGCGGCCATCGCGATCTGGACCACGAAGCAGGCGAAGATCACCATCAGCAGCGCGATGACGAAGGCCTCCAGCGCGCGGAAGCCGCGGTTCATCAGCAGCAGCACCAGCAGCGTGTCCAGCGCGGTGATCACTGCACCCCACAGCAGCGGCAGGTCGAACAGCAGCTTCAGTGCGATGGCGGTGCCGATCACCTCGGCCAGGTCGCAGGCGATGATGGCGGCCTCGCACAGCCCCCACAGGGCCAGATTGACCGGCTTCGGGTAGCGCGCGCGACAGGCCTGGGCCAGGTCCAGCCCGGTGGCGATACCCAGCCGCGCCGAGAGCGCCTGCAGGATCACCGCCATCAGATTGGACACGAGGATGACCGACAGCAGCAGGTAGCCGAAGCGTGAGCCGCCGGCCAGGTCGGTGGCCCAGTTGCCAGGGTCCATGTAGCCGACCGAGATCATGTAGCCCGGGCCGAGGAACGCCAGCAGGCGGAACCACCAGTGGCCCTTGTCGGGTACCGCCACCGAGGCATTGAGCGCACCCAGGCTGGCCGGGGCAGGGGCCGAAGGGTCATCGGGCGCCAGGGTGTTCATGCGCTTAATATAGCTACTGCTATATCCAATAGCAATGTGAAACAATCGTCTTTATCGCGTCACTGGTCCAGAATTCAGGTTCATTCCCGGACGACTTCGGCAGGACAGGCGCACGCGTGAGCAAGAGCGACGATTCGACATCGCCAAAGAATCCCCCCTTGATCGAGGCCGAGCGCCAGGTCGAGAGCTTCCGGCAGGTGCGCGAGGCGCACCGGATGGAACTGGTGGAGGACTATGTCGAGCTGATCTCGGACCTGCTGGCCGATGGCGGCGAGGCCCGCCAGGTCGACATCGCCACCCGCCTGGGGGTGGCGCAGCCGACGGTGGCGAAGATGCTGCGGCGGCTGGCCCGCGACGGCTGGGTCGTGCAGCGGCCCTATCGTGGTGTCTTTCTGACCGCCGAGGGCGAGGCGCTGGCCCATGCCAGTCGCCAGCGGCACCAGACGGTGGAGCGCTTCCTGTTGGCGTTGGGCGTGGATGCAGATACCGCCCGGCGCGATGCCGAAGGCATCGAGCATCATGTCAGCGAGCAGACGCTGGCGCTGTTCGAAGCATTCGTGCGCAAGGCCGAGGGCGGGTAGGGCCGGTGCCCGCGATCTGGGTGGCGGTAGCGCCGGGCCATGCCCGGCGGCTGCATGCGCTGGGAAGGAGGGGTAGCGCCGGGCCATGCCCGGCGGCCGTGGAAGGAGCCGCAGATCACTCAAGCGGCGGGCAGCGCGCCTGTTCCTGTGCGCATGCCCCTGCCTGCCACAGCTTCAGCACAGGCTGTAGACCCTCATAGCGCCGCCCATGCCACCCCTTCGCCAGCACGCGACCTTCCGCGTCGATCAGCACCAGATTGGGCGGCGCGGGGCCGGCCAGGGCCTGCAGCACCGGCATGCGCGCGGCCCTGCGCGGGTCCAGCACCGGCCACGGCATGTCCTGGCGGCGCATGTAGCGGCGCAGCGCGGCCTCGCTCTCATCCTGGCTGACGTACACCACCTCGGTGTCCGCACCGGCCTCGCGCAGTGCGTCACGCACGCTGCGCAGGGTCGGCACGAAGGCATGGCAGGGCGCGCACCAGTCCGCACCGAAGTAAAGCGCGATCAATCGCGGCGGCGGCGACCACTGCATCGGGCGCAGCGATCGCGCCTCTGGTCGCATCAGCGACGCCGAGACCTGCGCGTGCAGATTCTCTGCCGCGACCGGCGCGGCCAGCAGCGCGCTGCCGGCGCACAGCAGAACGCGCAGTGCTTCAGAACGCATAGCGCAGGCTGACATACCACGAGCGCGCGAAGCGGGGCCCGTAGACGTAGTCGCTGTCGCGCAGCGCGCCGGCTTCAAGATCCTTCTGCCGCTGGTCGAACACGTTCTTGACTCCGGCTGCCACGGACACCTCCTGTTCGGCGCCCACCCCGAGGTGGCGATGCCAGCGGGCACCCAGGTCGGTCACCCAGAAGGCACGGGTGCGGTGCAGTTCACCCAGCCGGTTGTTCAGCACCGGCATTGAACCGGTGTGGCGCAGCGCGATGAAGGTCTCCCACGGTTCTGAAGGCAACCAGCCGAGCTGGGCCAGCCCGGTCCAGCGAGGGGTCTTGAGGTAGTCGCGGCTGTCGATCACGGTGTCGCCGCCCTCGCCGGTGTCATCGAAGATGCGCTGGGGTTCGCGGAAGCGCGAGCGGTACCACGATGCGCCCGCGGTAAGACGCCATTGCGGCGAGGGTTGCCAGCCCAGATTGGTTTCCATGCCCAGTACGTCCGAGCCCGAGGCGTTGTAGCGCAGCTGGCCGAGCCGGCCATCGGCGCCGCGCAGGATCTCGCCCAGCGCAAAGGTGTCACGGATGCGCGCGTAGGAGGCGGTGGCGTCCCACGTCCACACCGGCTCGGCCGGATCCGAACGCCAGTCGAAGCCGAGCAGGGTGGTCAGCGCACGTTCCTCCTTCAGGCCGTCGGCATTGCGCACGCGCACCTGCTCGCCACCGAGCGTGTCCACATGCACATCCTCGACGAAGATTTCCGGTGCGCGGAACCCGCTGGCAATGCCCGCCCGCCACTTCAGGTTCTCCGTGACCTGCCAGGCCAGGGCGACACGCGGTGAGAGCACCGCGTTGTCCAGTTCGGAACTCTTGTCCACGCGCGCGCCGATCACCAGGTCGATGTCCTCGCGCAGGCTCCATTCGTCCTGCACGAAGGCGCCCAGGTTGTGGAAGCTGGCGTCCTCCAGCACGGCCAGGCGCTGGCCGTCACCGGTCCGGTTGTCGTCGCGCAGGCGCTCGTGCTTGTACTGCACGCCGAACGCCAGGGCATGCGCGCCCAGCCGCCAGTTCAACTGGCTGTCGAGGTAATGCAGCGGATTGTGCGTGCGTCCGTATTGCCGCCAGGAGCGCGAGGCGGCGCTGCCGGCCACGGTGGGGTCCAGCTCGGAGGGATCGTATCCGGCTGCCGACGGGTCGGTGACCACATCGCCGAGACCGCCATAGAAGCTGTCGCGATCGATGTCGGCGAAGGCATAGGCGAGGCGGAAGTCGATGTCCGGGCTTACGTCCTGGTCCCAGGACACGCTGCCACGCCGGTACGTGGTGTCGAGCGATTCTGCGATGTTGGCCAGATACTCCGGCTGGTCAAGGCGGTTGCCGCCGCGCCGGCTTTCATCGGTGACCTGCACGTCCACGCGCAGCCGTGTTCCCGGTGTGGGCGCATACCACGCCTGCAGTCCACCGACCTTGAGATCCTTGCGCGTGATCTCGGTGTAGTCATCACCGTTGTAGTCGATGCCCCTGTTCCAGTTGCGCTGGGCGATCACCGACAGCCCGGCATCGACCTGCGCGGCAACCAGATCCAGCCGGACATCTGCATTCTTCTGCGGCGTGCCACGCAGCACATCCACGCCGGCCTGCACATGGCCACCACTGCGCGAGGGCAGCGGCGGAACCAGGTTGATCACGCCGGCCACCGCGCCGGGTCCATACAGCGCCGAGCCACCGCCCTTGACCACTTCGATGCGATCGACGAAGCCGGCGGGAATCTGCTCCAGGCCGTAGACGCTGCCCAGCGTGGACAGCAGCGGGATGCCGTCGAACAGCAGCTGGTTGTAGGCACCCGGCAGGCCCAGCAGCTGCACTTCACTGGTGTTGCAGTTCTGGCAGTTGCTTTCCACGCGCAGGCCATTGATCAGTTCGACCGCACGGGAGAAATCGGTGGCCGCACGCAGCGCGATGTCCTCCCTGCGCAGCACTTCGGTACGGATCGGCACATCGGCAAGCAGGCGCTCGCTGCGCGTGGCGGTACTGACCTTGACCTGCACCCGGTCCAGCTGCGTGGGCGAGGGCGTGCCGGCTAGTACCGGGGTCGACAGGGCAAAGAAGATGGCGGTGGCCAGCGGAAGGTGGCACGGCGGCACGGCGTGGGGCATGGAGGCGTCGTCCTTGGGGAAGAGAGCGGCGAGGGCGACCTGGCGGGCGCACATGAAAGCAAACGCTCATAGATATAGCAATGGCTATATCAGGCGCGGCGCTGCTTTCATCTGGACGGCGCAGGGGCCTCATCAGGAACGACGGTGTTATAACATTACAATAGACGACGTCACCCCTGCCGGATGTCATATCCGGCAGGGGTGTTCAGGCGCGGGTTCCGGGCGGGACGCCGGGTGTCACCAGGCGGCGCGCAGGCCGACCTGTGCACCGTGGTTGCGATAGCCGCTGTCGCCGCGCTGCACGCGCAGGTCGCCCCAGGCACTCCAGCGTTGCCCCAGCTGCAGCTGCGCGCCCGCCTGCATTTCGTAGCGGCTGTCGGGTGTCTTCGCGCTCAACAGCTCTTCATTGAAGCGCATCGAGGGATCTCGCTGGCCGCGCAGCCAGTTGACCGCCAGGAAGGGTTGCACGCGATTGCCGCGCAGGGTGCTCTGTCCAAACAGACGCACACCCAGCCGACTGTTCAGCCCGATGCTGCGGCCATCCTCGACCCGTGTTCCGTTGTCCTCAACTACGCTGTCACTGTCGTAGTCGGTCCAGGTCAGCTGTGCCTGCGGCTGCAGGTACAGAGTACTGGCCTCGCGGGTGCGGATCGCCCACGCGTAGCCGAGCTCCAGCGACGCGCTGCGGACGTCCGCATCGTAGGTTTCCGCTGCAATGCCCTCGCCCTGCACATCATTGTCGAAGCGGGCAGCCTGCACCCAGCCGTCCACGTACAGGCCGCCGCTGCTCTGTGCATCCTGCACCCAGCCCAGGTACACGCCTGCCGATTTGCCCTTGATCCTGCCGCGGGTGCCATAGCCGGACAGCATGGAGACTGCGCGGGTGGTGGCGTCGCCGGTGCCGAGCATCACGCCCACCTGGCCGCGCCCGTCGCTCCAGCGCCACAGATCGCTGCCCAGCTGCAGGACGTTGAGATGCGTGCGGGCATCGACCTGGCCGGCAATGCTGGCCCGCAGCTGGTCGCGACCCGCGCGGACCCAGGTTCCAATGCGCGCACGATCGAAGCCCGGTTCGCCGCGATCGTGGCGGCGTACCTGGAACATCTGCTCGGCCGCGATCTGGTTGGCCAGATAGGCGCCCGGCTCCGGGCGCAGCACGGGTTCGGGATCGGGGTCAGGATCGGGGTCGGGAGGAGGAATCACCGGATCCTCCGGATCGCACTCCGGCAGGGAAGGATTGATATCGCATGGATTGCCCGTGTAGGCCGAGGTCAGGTACCAGTTGCCGTTGGCCGTCGTGGCCGAGCCTTTGTGCAGGAAGTACTCGTACATGCCGCCGATGGCGCGGCCCTGCAGCGCGAAGCTGCCGTTGCTGGCGCCATCGACCTGGACCAGCAGGATGCCGTCGACCGTCTGCGCGCCACCGCCCGCGACGTTGTTGACAATGACGTTGGTGGCGCCGCTGGTGGCGCCGGTTACATGCAGGCGCGAACTGGCGGCGTCGTCGCCGGCCAGCACGGTGTTGAAATGCAGGGTGCCGCCGTTGCCGGTGTAATCGCCATTGACGGTCAACTGCGGATACGCCGCCTGACCCTCCGCGCCGAGCAGGATGTGGCTGTCCGCGCCGAGGGTGAGGTTGCCGGTGCTGCTGTCGCCGGACAGCGTCCAGCGTCCGCCCTGGTCGACGATCACCTCGGCCGGGCCGGTGATCTGTCCGGTCAGCACCAGCCCATCGAGGAAGCGCAGGGTCGTGCTGGCGGTATCGGCGATGACGAAGTTGCCGTTGAGGGTGGACGTGCGAGCCGTGAAGTCCAGTGCCATGTCGGGATCGACGTCAACCAGATTGCCGTTGCCACCGATGAGCGTTGCGCCGTTCTGGACGGTGAGGCGCGCCAGATCGGGAGCACGGCCAAGCTCCATTCTCACCTTGACGGCGGGACCGGTGGTGCCCTCCACGCGTGATCCATCCACCAGTACATGCCAGTCCGCAGGGTCCGCATAGGGGGGTTGGTTCACTCTGGAATTTCCCAGTAGCAGGCCGATGTCGCTGCCGATGGCGGCGGAGCCATCACGCAGCTCGATCGAGCCGGCCAGGCTGCGCATGCCGATGGCTCCGGAGAAGGTAGAGCGCTCGGCAACGATGGTGCCGCCCCCACTGGCCTGAGCACCAATGGCGGCACCCGACACCTTGCTGTCGATGAACTGGACGAAGCTGAGAGGCTGAGGGGGGTTGGCGGTAACCAGCGCGCCGGTTGAAAAGCCGAAGCCGTTGGCATCCGTATTGACGATCTCCGACCTGAGGAAGCGGCCCTGCGAGTTGGCCATCGATGCTCCCGCTCCCGACACATTGCTGGTAATGGTCGTGTCCGTCGCATTGACGACGCCCCCCTGGCTGGCGTCCACGCGACCCACACTGACGCCATTGAGGTTCAATGTTCCGCGGACGAGAAAATCACGGCCCTCATAGGGGCTTCCCGGGTCCACCGTCAGCGTGGTGCCGGCCGGGACCGAAACTGACTGGGCATGACCTGTCTGCGGCACGCCGACGCAGGCCGCCAGGGCCAACGCAAGCGGAGCGACCTGCGCGGGCAGGGCGCGTGAAGCGGACTTCATCGTGTACATGGCGTCTCTCCAATGCATTGGATGGGGCCCGTCCCCACAGGCCGTAGGCAACACTCTGCGGGGCGACGGCCTGCAGAGCCATGCAACTCGTCCAGAAGACTGCGGCGGCGTCCATCCAGCTGTGGAGGGCCTATTCAGCTGCGGAGCTCGCGCATGCTGGATAGTCCTGCTGAAGTGAAAACGGCATGAAGCCCCTGTCGAAGCGAGGCGAACCCCATTTCACCGATCTAAATCGTGATGCAAGTCACAGATCAGCGACGCAGTAGCGCCCTTCATTGCTGCATTGCAGCATTCCGGCGCAAAGCGGCAACGGTCTGGAGCCTGGCGATCAGCCGCGGCGGAAGGCGGCCGGGGTGCGGGCGCCGACGATGATCATGCGGATCATCGTGGAGATCTGTTCGACCAGTTCCGGATCTTTCTCCGGCGGCAGGTCCATCGCGGTGGCGCCCATCGCGAACACCAGGCGGGTGATCGCCTTGGCCACCAGTTCCGGTGCATGCAGCACCGCGCCGTCGAGGGCCGCCAGGCGCACCAGGTCGTGCTGCAGCTCTTCCTCGAAGTAGTGCAGCTCGCGCTCGACGGCATGCTTGAAGTCATCCGAGCCGACCGCACCTTCGCGCAGCAGGACGTGCAGCAGCTTGTCGTCTGCGCGCAGCTGCTCCATGAAGGTCTCCACTGATACCCGCACTACGCTGGTGGCGGAGGAGGTCGCGCGCTGCCGCGCCTCGCCGATGATGGTGCGCAGCGAGCGGCCGGCCACATCGATGAGGGCCACGGCCAGTTCGTCCATGTCGCGGAACTGCCGGTAGAAGCTGTTCGGCGCGATGCCTGCCTCACGCGCGACCTCGCGCAGGCTGAGGGTGGACAGGCTGCGGTGCGGGCCGATCAGCTTCAGGGCTGCGGCCAGCAGATCTTCGCGGCTCACCGTACGGCGGGCCGGGCTCTGCGCATCTTCGGGTATCGACAGGACGGTGGCAGCGGCCATGAGGGTTCCGGTGGGGCAAGGCTGAATCATACCCAATCCGGTTCAATATACACGTGTATACACAGGTGTATGTGCGCCCGTATAGTGGCTGCCATGAGCGCTGTCGTCCGTCCGTCCCCGTTTTCCCTGCACCGCTGGCTGTCGCCCACGCTGTTTGATTTCTGGGCCGGCCAGCTCAATCCGTTGTGGACGCTGCGCGAGCCGTTGGCACGCCTGGTCCGACGCGAACCAGCGGGCGAGGGCGCGGCCACCCTGATCCTGCGCTGCAACCGGCACTGGGCCGGCATGCGCGCCGGCCAGCACGTCACCCTCGGCGTCGAGCTTGAGGGGCGCGTGTGGCATCGCAGCTACAGCCCGACCCCGCTGAGCGGCCGCGAACTGGCCATTACCGTCAAAGCCGTGGAAGGGGGGCGGGTCAGCCAGCACCTGGTGAACCAGGCGCGGCCGGGAGACCTGTTCCGTATCGATGCCGCCTTCGGTGACTTCCATATGCCGGCCGCCGCGCCGGTGTTGCTGCTGGCGGCGGGCAGCGGCATCACGCCGATGCGCAGCCTGCTGCGCGAGGCCTGCCAGCGACCGCTGGGCGCGCCGGTGGACCTGTTCTACTGGGAACGCACAGCGGCCGCCATCCAGTTCCGTGACGAACTGCATACGCTGGCGACAGCGACGCCGGGCCTGCGCGTGCACCTGCTGACCACCCGCGAGGGCGAGGTGCCGGCCGCGCGCATCGATACCCACGCCCTGCAGATTCCCGGCGATGACACGCCGCTGGCACAGCGCCATGTACTGGCCTGTGGCCCGGACGGCTTCGTTGCCGCCGCGCGCCGCCGCCTTGCGCATCAGGTGGCCGGTTTCCAGGCGGAAGCCTTCACGCCGCCCGCGCCGCTGCTGGATGCCGACGGCGAAGGCGAGGTGTCGCTGACCCTGGCACGCAGTGGGCGCCAGCTGCGCGTGCCGCGCGGCCGCTCCCTGCTGGAGAGCCTGGAAGCGCAGGGCATCAAGCCCCGGCACGGCTGCCGCATGGGCATCTGCAACAGCTGCAGTTGTGAACGCGTCAGTGGCGGTACCCGCCATCTGCGCACCGGCGATACGCATTCCGAAGCGGCACAGCCCGTACGGATCTGCGTGAGTGCGCCGACCACCGACCTGACCCTGGATCTCTGAGGAACCGTTGCCATGACCCGCGCTACCGACCGTGCCCTGAGTCCTGCCGAAATGAACGCCTTCGGCCAGGAACTCGACGCGATCCGCGATCGTGTGATCGGCAGTCTCGGCGCGTCCGATACGCGCTATATCCGGCGCGTGGCCGCGGCCGTGCGCTGGTTCGGCGTCGGCGGCCGCAGCCTGCTGTTCCTGGCGGCGTTCTCGCCGCTGCTGTGGGCACCGCTGCTGTGGCCGGCCGCCATCGCTGGCACGCTCATGCTGGCGCTGTCGAAGATCCTGGAGAACATGGAGCTGGGCCACAACGTGATGCACGGCCAGTTCGACTGGACCGGCGACCCGAAGTTGAACGGCAACACCTACGAGTGGGACATCGTTGCCACCGCCGACAACTGGCGCAAGACCCACAACTTCCGCCACCACACCTATACCAACGTGCGCGGCATGGACGATGACATCGGCTACGGCCTGCTGCGCATCTTCCCGGAACAGCGCTGGAAGCCGTTCTATCTGCTGCAGCCGATCATCGCACCGATCTTCGCGCTGCTGTTCCAGTGGGGCGTGGCCGCCCAGGACCTGCGCCTGGGGCGCTGGCTGAAGGGCCGCATCAGCAGCCGCGCGATGTGGCTGCAGACCCGTCCGGTGGCGCGCAAGATGCTGCGCCAGGTGCTGAAGGATTACGTGCTGTTCCCGCTGCTGGCTGGCCCGTTCTTCCTGACCGTGATGCTGGGCAACCTGGTCGCCAACGGCCTGCGCAACATCTGGACCTACGTGATCATCTTCTGCGGCCACTTCACCGCTGAATCGGAGACGTTCCCCAAGGAGTGCCTGCGCAACGAATCGCGTGGCCACTGGTACCTGCGCCAGCTGCGTGGCTCGTCGAACATCAGCGGTGGTTTCCTGATCAACGTGCTGTCGGGCAACCTCAGCCACCAGATCGAACATCACTTCTATCCGGATCTGCCGGCCAACCGCTATGCGGCCATCGCCAAGGAAGTGAAGGAGATCTGCCTTCGCTACGGTCAGCACTACAACAACGGTTCGCTGCCACGGCAGTTCGGCCAGGTGGTGTGGCGCATCCTGCGGCATGCCTTCCCGAGCAAGCCGCGCCGCCTGCCGATGCCGGACATCATGACGGCGCCGGCACCGGCCAACGCGGGCTGATCGATGCGGCCGGCCTGTGCGGCCGGCTCAGCCCGCGCTCTCCTGCGGCGCCGGCTGTTCGCGCTTTAGCCGGCGCAGAAACACCTGCATTTCCTTCCGAGCCTGCTGGTCGCCCTGGTGGCTGGCCACGCTCAGGCCCCGTTGCCATGCCTCGCGAGCCGCCTGCGGCTGGCCACCCGCCAGCCAGGCCTTGCCCAGCAGTTTCCACGCCGCCGAGTACTGCGGATCAAGTGCCACGCAGCGGCCCAGATGGGTCGCCGCGCGCGCCGGATCGCCGGCGTCGAGCCAACCCTTGCCCAGCCCGAAGCGCAGCAGCGCGCTGTCGTGGCCGTTGGCGAGCAGGTCCTCCAGTGCCTCGATGGTCATGTCTGTACCTCCCGCAGGGTGTCCAGCGGCCCCGGCAGGAAGCGGCCACGGTGGAACATCAGCGGCGCACCGCCGGTCTCATTGATCTCGATGATGCGGCCGGCCAGCAGCAGGTGATCACCCACCGGCCATTGCGCATGACGGGTGCAGGTCAGGTGCGCGACCGCGCCGGCGATGCGCGGCGGCGCGTCGTCTTCGTCTGGAAGCAGGGGTACGCCGTCGAAACGATTGCGCACCTGGGGATCGGCGAACGTGCGCGCCAGTGCTTCCTGGTCCGCGCCCAGCACGCTGATCGCGAAGCGCGTGGCGCGCTGGAAGGCCTGCAGGCTCTGTGCGTGCAGGGCCAGGTTCCACAGTACCAGCGGCGGCTGCAGCGACACCGGCACGAAGGAATTGATGGTCAGGCCCAGCGGTGTGCCCCGTGCGTCGCGGGTGCAGACGATGGCCACGCCGGTAGGGAAGTGGCCGAGCAGCCGCCGCAATGCACGCGGCGGCAGACTGACCGAGGGTACCGGAGCCGGGGCGGGGAACACCCCTGCCCACGGCCCGGCGTAATGGGGAGTGCCGGCGCTCATGCGCCGCCCGCCTGGCGGTAGCGGCGACCGACTTCGGCCCAGTCGATGATGTTGAAGAACGCCCCGATGTAGTCCGGACGGCGGTTCTGGTAATGCAGGTAATACGCGTGCTCCCACACATCCAGGCCGAGGATCGGCGTGTTGCCGGACAGGCCGGCGGCCGCGCCCATCAGCGGGTTGTCCTGGTTGGCGCTGCTTTCAACCCGCAGGCGACCGTCGCGATCGCTGGTCAGCCAGGCCCAGCCGCTGCCGAAGCGGGTGAGCGCCGCCTTGCTGAAGGCATCCTTGAAGGCATCGAAGCCGCCGAGGTCACGGTCGATGGCCGCCGCCAGCACCTCATCCGGCGTGCCGCCGCGTGCGCTGAGCACGGTCCAGAACAGGCTGTGGTTGGCGTGGCCGCCACCGTTGTTCCGGACTGCGCTGCGCTGGGCCTCCGGCACGGCATCGAGGCTGGCGATCAGCGCCTCGACCGGCTGTTCGGCGAGGCCGGCCTGCTCGACCGCGGCATTGAGGTTGCTGACGTAGGTCTGGTGGTGCCTGCTGTGGTGGATCTCCATCGTCCGCGCATCGAAATGCGGTTCGAGGGCATCGTAGGCATAGGGGAGCGGGGGAAGCGAGTACGACATCGAAGCAGTCTCCGTAGCGAAGGCCAGCGGGCTGGCCGTGGGGAGACTGTTATCGCACCTCAACAATGGTTGAGGTCAACCCGCCTGCGCCTTCATCCCCTCAACCCAGCCAATCCCTGCACGCCCCATCCACCTGATTGCCGCACGCCTGCTGCATCCGCTGCTGCAGCCGCGCCAGCGTCTGCGCGCCCTGGTGCTTGCCACTCCATGCCTTCAGCTGCCCGGCCAGGCGTTCGAAGCGCTGGCGGGTGCGCTGGTGGTAGCCCGACGGCTGTGCCTCCAGTTCGGCGATCAACGAGGCGGTCGCCTGCTCGATGCGCGGCGCATCGTCCGGCGCAAGCTTCAGCAGGCCTTCCACATACAGCACACCCCACTGCACGCGGGTCGCCGGGCCCTGTGCACCATCGTAGGCACGTTTGAGCCACTCCAGCGCACCGGCGGTGTCGCCGCGCTGCTCGGCCAGTTCGGCCAGCTCAGGCATGTAGTAGTACGGCTGCTCGCTGCGCTTCAGTTCGGCCAGCAGCAGCGACTCCGCGCCGGCGTCGTCGCCGACCTGGCGCAGTGCGTAGACCGCGCTGCTGATCGTGGCTTGGCGTGCATGCGCATCGGTGGCGGCGGCATCGGCGGCGGCCACGCGCTGCTTGACCCGATCAACCAGAGTAGCGGGCAGTGCGCCCTTGGGCTGTTGCAGTCGGGCCAGCGATACTTCGGTCAGCGCACGCGACAACGCGTCGTCGGCGCGGTCGCCACGCTCGGCGTCTGCGCGCTCCAGTGCGACCAGCAGCTGCTGCCCCAGGGTGTTGCTGGTGGCCGGCCCGGTACTGGCCTGCTTGACCAGCTGTACGCCCGCATAGCCCAGCAGCTCGCGGTTGCGTCGCACCTCCGCGGGGTGCGCCAGCACGGCCTGCAGCAGCTCGCGCACTTCGGTGGGCGAGGCATCGGGCTTTTCGGCTGTCGCCAAGGCAAGCAGAGCGAAACGGCGCTGCAGGGCGGCCTCCGGTGCGGCCTTGGACAGCTGGCGCAGCACGTCCTGGCTGTTGCGTTCGCCGGCCAGGCGGTTGGCGTCGACTTCCCAACCGTAGTCGCCCAACACCTGCCAGTCTTCGGCGGCCAGTTGCTCCGGCGTCGTCAATGCGGTGGCCAGGGTGGCGGCAACGGCACTGCGGCGGCCTGCGGCCACGGTCAGTGCCCGGGTCAGTTCGGCGGCATCGTTGCCGCCGGCCACGCGGGTGATTTCGTTGCGCTGTGGGTCCAGCACGATCAGGGTCGGATAGCCGCGCACGCCGAAGCGCTCGCCCCAGGCCTGCGCACCTTCCTCGTCGCCATCCAGGTAGACGGGAACGAATTTGCTGGTCAGCGCGATGAAGGCCGGGTCCTTGAACAGACCCGCCTTGAGCTGGTTGCACGGTGGGCACCAGACCGCACCCCAGTACAGCAGCACCGGCTTGCCGCTGTCGGCGGCTTCGGCGAAGGCGTCGTCGACGTCGCCCTGGCGCCAGGCGATGGCGGACGCCGGTGCGGGGGCCTCGGCGGAGTTGGCGGTGGAAACCGGGGCCGGGGTGCAGGCGCTCAGCGCCGAAGCCAGCAGCAACACGGAAAGCGCAACGCGCATCGGCAGCATCTCGAAGGGCAGGGTGACAGGCCATTGTAGGAATGACGGCAGAGGCTGCTGATTCAGTTTGCTCATGAAGGGTGCGCTGCAGGGCATGACGTCCGCCGCCCGCACCCTCTGCCGATACACCACCCCATTGAACCCACCGGCTTGGCACGCACCTGCGGCAGCACCGTTGCCGCAGGGCTCCACGCTAAGCTGGCTGCATGAGCGATTTCAATCCTGCCTACGCTGCGCTGTTTGCAGAACAGGGCCTGAGCCTGGGACTGATGACGCCGGTGGCGGCGCACGGGTTGGCCGATCCGCAAGAGGCGCGGCGTATCGCCCGGTTGGCCGATGACCTCGGCTTTGCCGCGCTGTGGACGCGCGACGTGCCCTTGATGGTGCCGCAGGGACCGGAGGCGACCGCGAGCGCGCTGGATGATCCCTTCCTGTGGCTGGGCATGCTGGCCGCCGCGACAGAGCGCATCGTGGTTGGCAGTGCGGCCATCGTGCTGCCGTTGCGCCAGCCGCTGCAGGTGGCGAAGTCGGCCTTGAGCTTGGACCGCATCAGCGGCGGGCGTTTCGTGCTGGGCCTGGGTTCGGGTGACCGCCCGGAGGAATTCGCCGCGTTCGGCGAGGATCTGGAGGGCAGGGCCGCGACGTTCCGTGAGCGCTGGTCGTTGCTGCGGGCGGCGCTGTCGCCGCAGGCACACGAGCGGGCCGCCGTGCTGCAGGTGACCGGAGGCTTCGACGTGCTGCCTGCGCCGGCCGCGCGCATTCCGATGCTGGTGGTGGGGACCGCCAGGCAGAGCCTGCAGTGGATCGCCCGTGAGTCTGAAGGATGGGCCACCTATCACCGCGAGGAGGCTGCCCAGGAGGGACGCATCGGTCTGTGGCAGCAGGCGTTGGCGCAACAGGGCGCGGCGGGCAGACCGTTCGTGCAGTCGATGCTGCTGGACCTGCAGGCGGACCCGCAGGCACCCGCCGAGCCGTTGCCGCTTGGCCTGAAGGTCGGCCGCGATGGCCTGCGTGACTATCTGCTGCGCGTGCATGCGCAGGGCGTGGCGCATGTGATGTTCAATCTGGTCGACAACGGCCGGCCGGTGGAGGCCGTGCTGCGCGAGATCGGGGAGCGGGTGCTGCCGCATATCCCCCGGTAGCTGTGCTGCGCCCGCCGGGCATGGCCCGGCGCTACCGATGTGCGTTCATCTCCGATCCGCCGGGCATGGCCCGGCGCTACCGACGTGTGGGCATCTCCGATGCGGCGACGGTGTCCTGAACGTTCGCATCTGCGTATCATTCGCATCTTCTGTCCCTGAAGGAGCCCGATGTGACCCCAGGCAATCCCATGCACCCCGTCGGACGGCTGTTCGCCGTGGTTGCCTTCATCGAGGCCATCACCTGGGCCGGCCTGCTGGTGGGCATGTGGCTGAAGTACGGCCCGCAGGCCAACGTCGCCCTGGTCAAGGTGTTCGGGCCGCTGCATGGCGTGGCGTTCCTGGTGTACGTGGCCGTGACCCTGTTCTCCGCAGTGCGCCTGCGCTGGCCATGGTGGGCCAGCGCGCTGGCCCTGCTTGCTGCCATCCCACCGCTGGTCACGCTGCCGCTGGAGTGGTGGTTCCGCCGTCGCGGCCTGCTGTCGCCGCGTGTGACGCGCTGACGCGGCTGTTGCGGGTCCATTCAATTGAATGGGTATCAAATGCAAATACGAGCCGTTATCATTTAAGGATGGTGCCGCTGCGTGACGTGGCGGCATCGGGCGGAGCGTCGTGCTGGCGTTCTGCCGTCCTTCCCTGTCACGGCTGGTGTTCCATGCACGCACGTCCCGTCGTTCCCGGTTTGCCGGCCCTGGTGTTGGCGGCCCTGATCGGCACCATGGCCATGATGTCTTTCGTCGCCGTGATCGGCCCGGTGGTCCGGCTGCTGGGCCTGTCCGAATGGCACGCGGGCCTGTCGGTGACGGCCGCCGGCGTGCTGTGGATGCTGGCGGCTCGCCGCTGGGGCCAACTCAGCGACCGCATCGGTCGCAAGCGCGTGCTGCTGCTGGCGATGGGCGCGTACACCGGCGTCTACCTCGCGCTCGCCATGTTCATCGATGTGGCCCTGCAGGTCACGCCGCCGGTGGTTGTGTCGGTGCTGGTGCTGGTCGGCGCGCGCGGGCTGATCGGGCTGTTCTATGCCGCGGTGCCACCGACGGCCGCAGCCTTGATCGCCGACCAGGCGCCGGCCGGCCAGCGCACGCAGTTTCTCGCCCGTCTGGGCAGTGCCAATGCACTGGGGATGGTGCTGGGCCCAGCGGCAGCAGGCTGGCTGGCTTACACGCATCTTTCGCTGGCGCTGTATGTGGCCGCGCTGTTGCCGCTGCTGGCGCTGGCATTGCTGGCGTGGCGTCTGCCTTCGACAGCGCCGGCAGCGGCGGCATCGTCAGCACGACGGACGCCCCTGCGCCGTCTGGACCGGCGCCTTCGGCTGCCCCAGCTGGCCGCGTTCCTTGCAATGGTGTCGGTGACCATCGCGCAGGTGACGGTCGGCTTCTTCGCGATCGATCGCCTCGGCCTGGCAGCGGCCGAAGGCGCGCGCATGGCCGGCATCGCACTGACGGCTGTGGGCGTCGGGCTGATCCTGGCGCAGGCACTGGTGATGAAGCTGGAGGTGCCACCGCGGCGCTGGATCGTGCTGGGTGCATTGATCGCCGGTATCGGCTTCGCCTCGGTAGCCGCCGTGCAGCAGTCCTGGCAGCTGCCGGCGGCTTATGCGCTGGCGGCATTCGGCATGGGCTTCGTGTTCCCGTCGTTCCAGGCGCTGGCCGCCGATGCGGTGCAGGCACACGAACAGGGTGCCGCCGCCGGAACGGTCGCTGCGGCACAGGGGCTGGGCATGGTGGTCGGGCCGATGCTCGGCACGCTGTTGTATCGGGGCGGGCCGAGCCTGCCGTATCTGCTGGTCGGTGTGCTGCTGCTGTTGCTGTGCGTGCTGGCGGCAACGCACCGGATGAAGGAGGCGACATGAACGATTCGCTCAGGGACGATGCATGGCAGGAGACGGCGCCGTTGCCGTTGCCGGCTGCGGATGACCCCACGCTGTTCCTGCTGCAGCATGCAGGGCAGCATGTGCATGCGCGTGGCTGTCGTGCGGCGCTTGCGTCCGGTCCGCTGGTGACGCTGGCCGGGCGCGTGGCTGCGTTCTTCGCGCAGCAGCGGGGCGGGCCGGGCCTGCTGGTCGGAGCGATTCCGTTCGAACCACGTGCTGACGATGCGCTGTACCAGCCCGAACGCGTGCTGCCTGCGTTGCCGGTGCAGCCGCCGGCTGCGCCTGCGCTGGAGGGTGTCGTGCAGGCCGAACCTTCGGCGGACGACTACGCCGCAGCGGTGGATAGGGCAGTGCAGGCCCTGCGTGATCCCCGACAGGACCTGCACAAGGTGGTACTGGCGCGCAGCCTGTTGGCACACACACGCCACGCCCTGACGCCCGATGTGCTGCTGGCGAGACTGGGAGCCGATCCGTCGGTGGCGACCTACGCGGTGCCACTGCCGGTGGAGCTGGGCCAGGCCCCGGCATGGCTGGTCGGGGCGACGCCCGAGCTGCTGCTGCGCAAGCGCGGCGCGCAGGTGCTGTCGCACCCGCTGGCCGGCTCAGCCCGACGCAGTGCGGATCCGGTGCAGGACGAGCGTGCCGCGCAGACCCTGCTGGCGTCGGGCAAGGATCACGACGAGCACCGTCATGTGGTCGAGGCCATCGTTGATGGCCTCTCTCCCTATTGCAGCCATATCGACGCGCAGGCGCGGCCGGTGCTGCATGCCACGGCCACCATGTGGCACCTGGGCACCCGCATCCATGCCACGTTGAAGGATCCACGGGTGCCGGCCGCCGCCCTGCTGGCGCAGCTGCATCCCACGCCCGCCGTATGCGGCACGCCGCAGCAGGCGGCGCTGCAGCGCATCCGCGAACTGGAGCCGGTTCCACGCGGCTTCTACGCCGGTGCCGTGGGGTGGCTGGACGAGCAGGGCGACGGCGACTGGTACGTCGCCATCCGCTGCGCACGACTGCAGGGCACGCAGCTGCGCCTGTATGCGGGCGCCGGCATCGTCGCCGGGTCGCAGCCGCAGGCCGAAGTGGCCGAAACCGCAGCGAAGTTTGCTGCCCTGTTGAACGCGCTGGGCGTCAGTGAGCCCGCGCCCCCGACCGAGCCCCTCGCATGAGCCGATCTCCTTCCCGCCTGCCATTGCAGCAGGTATGGCCCGAAGACCGGGTCGCCCACTATCGCCGGATGGGGCATTGGCGCGGGGAGACCTTCCCGGCCTTCCTGCGCGAGCGCGCCGAACGCTACGCCGATGACATCGCGGTGGTGGCAGGTGATGTCCGACTGAGCTATGCGCAGCTGTGGCACGAGGCCGGGCGCATCGGCAGCGGCCTGCTGGCGCTGGGCCTGCAGCCCGGTGAACGGGTGCTGGTGCAGCTGGGCAACAGCGCTGGCTTCATCGCCACCGTCTGCGGCCTGTTCCGCGCCGGCCTGGTACCGGTGTACGCGTTGCCCGCGCACCGCATCACCGAGCTGGTGCACTTCGCCACGAAGGCCGAGGCCAGTGCCTTTGTCACCGCCGATGTGCACGAGGGTTTCGATCATCGCGGGCTGGCACGGGCACTGCAGGCGGAGGTGCCGGCCCTGCGCCACGTGGTGATCGACGGCGATGCGGAGGAGTTCGTCGCGCTGGCGAACCTGCAGGGCGACCGCAGCCAGCTGCCGGCCGACCCGGATCCGCAGTCGGTGGCGTTCCTGCAGCTGTCAGGTGGCAGCACCGGCCTGTCCAAGCTGATTCCGCGCACGCACGACGACTACATCTATTCGTTCCGTGCCAGCAACGCGATCTGCGGGATCGACCGCGACAGCGTGTATCTGGTCGCATTGCCGGCCGCGCATAATTTTCCGATGAGCTCGCCGGGCTTCTTCGGTGCGCTGTATGCCGGTGCCCGCGTGGTGCTCAGTCCGGGGCCGGGCCCGGATGTCGCGTTCCCGCTGATTGCACGCGAGAAGGTGACCTGCTGTGGGCTGGTGCCGCCGCTGGCCCTGCTGTGGGCGCAGGCAGCGGCATCGACGAAGCACGATCTGTCCAGCCTGCGGGTGCTGCAGGTGGGCGGCGCAAAACTGGTGCCGGAGGCCGCGCGGCGCGTCATCGATGGCCTGGGCTGCACGCTGCAGCAGGTGTTCGGCATGGCCGAAGGCCTGGTGAACTACACCCGCCTCGACGATCCCGAGGAACTGGTGGTGGCCTGCCAGGGACGTCCGATCAGCCCTGACGACGAAGTCCGTGTGGTCGACGACCACGATCAGCCGGTTGCCGAGGGCGAGATCGGACATCTGTTGACCCGCGGCCCGTACACCATCCGTGGGTACCACAACGATGCCGCAGCCAACGCGCGCTCGTTCACCGACGACGGCTTCTACCGCACCGGCGACCGCGTGCAGCAGCTGCCCGGGGGATATCTGGTGGTGCAGGGGCGTGCCGGTGACCACATTAACCGTGCCGGCGAGAAGATCTCCGCCGAGGAGATCGAAGACCATCTGCTGGCCCATCCGGGTGTGTTCGATGCGGCGGTGGTGTCCATTCCCGATGAGTACCTGGGCGAGCGCACCTGTGCCTTCGTCATCCGCCAGGGCGAGCCGATCACGGCGCCGGGACTGAAGGGCTGGATGCGCAGGCGCGGGCTGGCGGCGTTCAAGGTGCCGGACCAGGTGGTGTTCGTGGACAGCTTCGATACAACGGCGGTCGGCAAGATCAGCCGCCGCGAACTGCGTGCGCAGCTGCGTGCGCGTCATCTGCAACAGACAGGAGGAACGCGCTGATGGCGCTGCCCCGCATTGCTTCATATTCCCTGCCGACCGCCAGCGAGTTACCACAGCCGCGCGGCCCCTGGCACCCGCAGCGCGAGCGGATCGCGTTGCTGGTGCACGACATGCAACGCTACTTCCTGGCAGCGTTCGACGCGGACAGCGAGCCGCTGCGCCCCGCCGTGGACAACGTCGCGCGCCTGCTGGCGCATTGCCGGGCGCAGGGAATTCCGGTGTTCTATACCGCCCAGCATGGCGATCAGGACCGGCGCGACCGCGGCCTGCAGGCCGACCTGTGGGGGCCCGGCATGCGCCGGAGTGAGGAACATGAGCCGATCATCACCGCGCTGGCCCCGCAGCCGGGCGAGCACGTACTGGTCAAGCATCGCTACAGCGCGTTCCAGCGCAGCAACCTGGAGACGCTGATGCGCGCGCGCGGGCGCGACCAGCTGCTGGTGACCGGTGTGTATGCGCATATCGGCTGCACCGCGACCGTGGTCGAAGCCTTCCAGCGTGATATCGAGGCATTCATCGCCGCTGATGCGGTCGCCGACTTCTCGCGCGCCGATCATGAGCAGGCGCTGCACTGGATCGCACGGACCTGTGGCGTACCGATGACCACCGGCCAGCTGCTGGAGACACTGTGATGGATAGGACGGGCGATGTGCTTGACCTGGAACGGATGCGCGCGGACGTGGCGCGCGTGCTTGAATGCGAGCCGGCCGACATCGGCGATGACGACAACCTGATCGATCTCGACCTGGATTCGATGCGCATGCTCGGCCTCGTTCTTGCGTGGAGCAACACCGGCCTTCCGCTGGAGTTCTCGCAGCTGGCCGAGCACACCACGCTGCGCCAGTGGTGGCAGGTGGTGCAACGGCTGCAGGCCGCACAAGGCGCATGAACGGTGCAGCGCCAGCCTCACCGGTGACATTGACCGAGGCCCAGGCGGGGCTGTGGTATGCCCAGCGCCTGGCTCCCGACAACCCTGCATTCAACACGGCCCATGCCGTATGGATCGACGGCGCGCTGGACGTGGCGGCGTTCACGGCCGCCGCCAACCAGGCGGCGGCAGAGGCGCAGGGGCTCGCACTGCGATTCACGGAAGGCAGTGATGGCCAGCCGCTGCAATGGCATGAGCCGGCGCATGTACCGCTGCTGGCAGTCCATGATCTTTCCAGCGCTGCCGATCCGGTGGCCGACGCCAACGCCGCGATGCGGGCCGACCGGCTGAGCCCGGTCGATCCCACCCGCGACCGGATCAGCCAGCAGGTGCTCTACGCACTGGGAGGCCAGCGCTGGGTCTGGTACCTGCGCGTTCATCATCTCGCCGCTGATGGCTATGGCATGGCACTGTTCAGCGATCGTGTCTGCGCGCTGTACGCCGGGCGCGGCGGCGATGCGCTGCCGCCCCTGGCCGGTGTACTGGCCGACGATGCGGCATACCGCATCGATCCGCGTCGCGAGATGGCCGGTGCCTGGTGGCGCGACCACCTGCGGGACGCGCCGGCCGCCGCTGGTCTGGCCGGCGTCGCCGCCGCCAGTGATGACGCGCTGCGCTGGGTGCAGCCGCTGGATGCCACCTTCCGTGAAGAGCTGCTGCAGGCATCGGTGCGCTGGCTGCAGCCGTGGCCGGATGTGCTGGCCGCACTTGCGGCCGAGTACCTGCGGCGGATGAGTGCGGCCGAGGAAGTGGTGCTGGGGGTGCCCTACATGGGGCGCCTGGGAAACGCGTCGGCGCGCGTGCCCGCGATGGTGATGAACGTGCTGCCGCTGCGCGTGGCCGCTGCCGAGGGCAGTGTCGAAAGCTACACCCGTGGCATCGGCCGGCAGTTGAGCCAGAGCCGCAGGCATGGCCGGTATCGCGGCGAACAGCTGCGGCGCGATCTGGGCCTGGTCGGTGCGCAGCAGCGCCTGCATGGCCCGCTGGTGAACATACAGCCGTTCTACAGGCCGCTGGTGCTGCCCGGCGTGCAAGCCACGCTGCAGGTGCTGTGCACCGGGCCGGTGGAGGATCTGGTGCTGGGCTTCCGCGGTGATGGCCAGGCGCTGCTGGATCTGGAGATCGAGGCGAACCCCGCCCTGTACAGCGACGCCGACGTGCAGGCGCATGCGCAACGGCTGCTGCATTTCGTGTCGGCGGCGCTGGATGCCGACGACATTGCCAGCGTGCCACTGGCCACCGCGGCAGAGGTCACGCAGGTGGTTCACCGCTTCAACGCGACCACCCATCCATTGCCTGCAACCACACTGGTGGAACTGTTGCAGCAGGGCATGGATCGCGACCCTCAGGCAACGGCGCTGGTCTGCGGCGACGCCACGCTTGAGCATGCCGCGCTGGAGGCACGCAGCTTCGCACTGGCGGCACAGCTGCGCGCGCTGGGGGTGGGGCCGGGCAGTGTGGTGGCGGTCGCGCTGCCGCGTTCGATGGAGCTGGTCATCGCCCTGGTGGCCGCGCTGCGTGCCGGCGCCGCCTATCTTCCGCTGGATCCTGCACATCCCGACGAGCGCCTGGCGCGCATCCTGCGCTCGGCGCGTCCGGCCTGCGTGCTGGCCGACAGCACGATGGCGCACCGGGCCGCAGGCGTGCCGGTGCTGCCGCCCGATCAATGGATGGCACAGGGGGCTGCCGCGCCCTGGCCGGACCCGGCGCCGGATGATGCGGCCTATGTGATCTACACCTCAGGCTCGACCGGCGAACCCAAGGGCGTGGTCATCGAGCATCGCGCCATCGTCAACCGCCTGCTGTGGATGCGCGAGCACTACGGCTTCGGCGCAGACGACCGTGTGCTGCAGAAGACGCCCGCCACGTTCGACGTGTCGGTCTGGGAGTTCTTCCTGCCGCTGCTGTGCGGTGCAACGCTGGTTCTCGCCGGTCCGGATGCGCATCGTGATCCCACCGAGCTGGGCCGGCTGATCCGCGCGCAGGGCATCACCACCGCCCACTTCGTCCCGTCGATGCTGGACGCCTTCCTCGCGGCGCCCGCCTCGCAGGGCCTGCAGCTGCGTCGGGTGTTCACCAGCGGCGAAGCGCTCGATGCCTCGCTGCGCGACCGCTTCCATGCCCGCATCGACGCGCAGCTGCACAACCTGTATGGGCCTACCGAAGCCGCGGTGGACGTCAGTTACTGGCCGGCCCCGGCAGGCGATCGCTCACGCCCGGTCCCGATCGGCTTCCCGGTCTGGAACACCCGCCTGTATGTGCTCGATGCACGCATGCGGCCCCTGCCGGTGGGCGTGCCGGGCGAGCTCTACCTGGGCGGCGTGCAGCTTGCACGGGGCTACCTGGGCCGCGACGATCTCACCGCTGGACGTTTCCTGGCCGATCCCTTCCTGGCGGGCGAGCGCATCTACCGCACGGGGGACGTTGCACGTTGGCGCAGCGACGGAGCGGTCGAGTATCTGGGCCGCAGCGACCATCAGGTGAAGCTGCGCGGTCTGCGCATCGAGCTGGGGGAGATCGAGGCGGCGCTGCGGGAACTGCCCGGCATGGAGCGCGTGGAAGTGCTGCTGCGCCACGACCTTCCCGGTGACCCACGGCTGGTCGCCTATGTGCCGGTGGCAATGGCCGACGCCGCTGCCCTGCGCGCGCACCTGGCGGCGCGCGTGCCGGACTACATGGTGCCGTCGGCGTTTGTCGGGGTCGATCACTGGCCGGTGACCACCAACGGAAAGCTGGATCGCAGCGCGCTTCCGAAACCTCCGCAGGTCGGGATGACCGGTGTCGCACCGCGCACGCCACTGGAACATGCGCTGGCCGCCTTGTTCGCACAGGCACTGGGTCTTGAGCAGGCCGTTGCGGTGGATGCGGACTTCTTCAGCCTTGGGGGCGACTCGCTTTCGGCCGTGCACCTGCTGCTGGCCATCGAGCAGCGCTGGCGCTGCGAGCTGGGCCTCGGCGTTCTGTTCGCGGAGCCGACGGTGGCGGCGCTGGCCCGGCGTATCGCCGAACCCCCGATGCTGGCCGATCATGCCTTGGGCCCGGTCATCGCGTTGGCCACGACCGATGGGACTGAACCCCCGCCGCTGTTCGTGCTGCACCCGGCAGGCGGCATCGCCTGGAATTACCGCGCGCTGGCGCGTGCGCTGCAACCGGCGCGGGCCGTGTACGGGCTGCAGTCGCCGGCGCTGGACGCCGCGCAGCCGCTGCCGGCCAGCATCGAGGCGATGGCCAACGAGTACGTGCAGCGTGTAGTGACCTTGCAGCCGCGCGGGCCGGTGCACCTGCTTGGCTGGTCGGTGGGGGGGATCATCGCCCAGGCGATGGCCGTGCGCCTGCACGAGATCGGTCGCGAGGTCGGCGAGCTGGTGCTGCTCGACGCCTATCCCAGTGAATGCTGGCGGGCCGAGCCGGAGCCGGATCCGATCGCTGCGCTGCGGGCGTTGCTGGCCATCGCCGGCCACGATCCGGACGCACACCCGGAACTGGACAGCCGCGAGCGCATCCTGGCCTTCCTGCGTCGAGGTGGCAGTGCGCTGGGCAGCCTGCCCGACGTAGTGCTGGACGGCGTGGTGCGCGCGGTCACCGGAACCAACCGCCTGATCCGCGAGCACCACCACCGGCCATTCGACGGCACCCTGGTGCATGTGCGCGCAGGGCGAGACCACCAGGCACGACCGCAGCTGCAGTCGGCGCTGTGGAAGGCGCACGCGCGCACGGTGCAGGCGCTGGAACTGCCGTTCCTGCATGCCGAACTGACCGGCCGTGATGCGGTGGCGCAACTCGCGCCATGGCTGTCGGCGCGACTGCGGCATCGGGATGAACAACAGGAGATCGCAACATGCAGTTGACCGGTTTTGAGGGTCGCGTGGCGCTGGTGACCGGCGCAGCCGGGGGGATCGGCACCGCGCTGGTGAAGCTGCTGGTCGCCGCCGGCTGCCAGGTGGTGGCCACCGACCGCGAGTCGCCCGCGATCGTGGGCGAGCGCGTCCATGCCTGTGCGCTGGATGTCAGCGACAGCGCAGCGGTCGATGCGCTCATCGACCAGGTAGAGGCGAAGATCGGACCGATCGCCCTGGCGGCCAGTGTGGCCGGCGTGCTGAAGGTCGGCGCGGTGACGGATACCTGTGATGCCGATTGGCGCCGTGTTTTCTCGGTCAACGCTGACGGTGTGTTCCATCTCGGCCGCGCACTGGCGCGGGTGATGTCACCGCGCAGACAGGGCGCCATCGTCACCGTCAGCTCGAACGCCGCAGGCGTGCCGCGTCACGGCATGGCGGCCTACGCTGCCTCGAAGGCGGCAGCGACCATGTTCACCCGTTGCCTGGGCCTGGAGCTGGCGCCACTGGGCATCCGCTGCAACATCGTCGCACCCGGTTCGACGCTGACCGCCATGCAGACCGGCATGTGGGAAGACGCGTACGGTGCCGAGCGGGTGATTGCCGGCAACCTCGACACCTACAAGGCCGGCATTCCCCTGCGCAAGCTGGCTACGCCGGAGGACGTTGCCCAGTCGGTGATGTTCCTGCTGTCCGAGCAGGCCGGGCATGTGGCGATGAGTGACCTGTACGTCGACGGCGGCGCCACGCTGCGCGGCTGACCCCCTGATGCAGGGCCGGGCCTCAACCGGGGTTGCGGGGCTTGCGCGCGCGCTTCGGTTTCGCCGCATCACCGCCGCTGGCCGCACCGTCCTGCAGCGCCTGCAACCACGACAGGGTATCGACGTAATCGATGAAGTGGCGCAGATAGCCGGGGCTGGCGGCCTGCATCGAATCGAGCATGCGCTGCACCAGTACCGCGGAGTTCAGCGGGCCGCCGTCGGCGGGGGCCTCGGTGCGCAGCGAACGGCGCACCTGCAGTTCACTGCGCAGCTCCGACCACTCGTGCTGCACCTGCTGCAGCATCGGCACCTGCGGGTAGTCCGCCAGCGAGCGCGACCCCGCATCGAGATCGCGCACCAGTGCACGCAGCCCCTCCAGCGCTGGCAGCTTACCTGCCATCCGGTGCCCTGGGCCTGGGAATCGGCGCGATCTCCACGCGGCGGTTGCGCGCGCGGCCATCCTCGCTGGCATTGGAGCTGACCGGCTGCTCGCTGCCGAAGGCGGCGGCGAATACCGCATCGGCCGGTACGCCATCGGCGATCAGGGTACGGGTCACCGTCAGCGAACGCTGCGCGGACAGTTCCCAGTTGTCGGCGAAACGACGGTTGCCTTCGCGCACCGGCGCATCATCGGTGAAGCCGCTGACCATCAGGATCTCTTCGCGGCTGCCCAGGTAGGCAGCCAGCGGTGCGGCCAGGCTGCGCAGCAGCTCCTGGCCCTCCGGCTGCAGCTGGTCTGAATTGAGGGCGAACAGCACATTGCCGCTGATGCCGATGCGGCCATCGACCAGCGTCACCCGGCCCGCCGCCAGCGGGCCGGCCAGTGCCTGCTCCAGCGTCTGCAGGCGCTTGGCTTCGGCCTGGCGCTGCCTGACTTCATCCTCCAGCCGCTGCGAGAGTTCCAGCTGGACCGCTACCACGCCGACCAGGATCAGCACGAACGCGCCGAGCAGTACCGACATCAGGTCGCCGAATGCCGCCCAGATCGGCGCGTGCGAACCGCCGTCGACCTCCAGCTCGTCGCTCATGCGGTGCCGGCCTTGCCGCGGCGCGCGGCCAACTGTTGCAGCTCCTCCATCACCTGTTTCTGCGACAGCAGGCTCAGGTCGACCACCTCACGCGCCTGCGCCACGTAATAGGCCAACTGCTCGTCGCTGCGGGCCAGCGAGGCATCCAGCGCGCCACCGATCTGTTCCAGCCGGCCCGACAGCTCGGCCGATGCGGCGCCGAACTGGGCCACGGCGTCGCCGAAGGCGCCGGCGAGGTGGCCGACTTCAGTGGCGCTGCCATCGAGCAGTGCAGCGATGCCGTCGAGCTTGCCGGTTTCGGCCGCGATGTGGTCGGTGAAGCGGTTGCCGACGCGCTCCAGCAGTTCCGCCGAGCCGCCCACCAGTGCATCGACCGCGCTGCGTTGTTCATGCGAGGCATGGTTGATCGCATCCAGCAGGGTCTGCACCGTCGCCAGCAGGCGGCCGCGCTCCTCCAGCATCGCGTTGTCGCGCACCAGACTCTCGGAGAGCGTGCTGCGCAGCTCGTTGATGACGTCGGCAGCGGCCTTCGGTGCGGCGGCAGCCGTCTGCAGCAGGGTCGAGACTTCCGCGAGCGTGGCGCTGGCCTGGGCACGGCCGTTCTCGCCGATCTGCTGCGCGGTCTCCGCCAGCGTGTCGCAGATCTGCTGCTGCTGCGCAGCCAGGCGTTCTCCATTGGCGTGCAGGCGTTCGGCCAGATCGTTCGACAGGGTGTGCAGCGCGTCGCTCCAGCGTTGCAGGCGCTGTTCGTCACCGGCCTGCAGTTGTGCCTGCAGCGCGGCGTGGGCCTGTTGCAGATGGGTGCTGGCGGCCTCCCAGCGCGCCTGGCGCTGCTGCTCGTGGTCCTGCAGCAGCGACTGGCTGGCTGCATGACGTTCTTCAAGCGCGTGAAGCAGCGACTGGGCCCGTTCGTCCAGATGCTGACTGACCGCCTCCAGTGCCTGCTGCTGGCGCTCGACCAGCGTGGTGTTGAGCGCATGCTGCTGGTCGGCCGCAGTGCGCCACGCGTCGGTCTGGCGGTCGGCATCCGCCTGCAGCCGTTCGCCGATGCGTGCCACCACTGCTTCGCCGTGTGCACCCTGGGCATCGCTGAAGGCCTGCAGATGCTGGCGAAGGTCGGTCACCAGCGCCTGCTGTGCCTGGGCCTGTTCGGCCATCACCCGCGTCCAGCTGGCTTCAGTCGATACGCGGCTGCGCTCGAAGCCGTCCGCCAGCCCGGCCAGCTGCTGCTGCACCGCCTGTTCAACGCGCGCATGCAGGGCCTGGCCGTGGCTGGCCAGGCCAGCCAGCGTGGTTTCCGCCATCGGCTGCAGGGCACCGCCGATGGCCGCTGCGCTGGCTTCGGCGCCTTCGCGCAGCGATTGCTGGAGGGAGGCCGCCAGGCGCTCCTGCAGCGCCTGGCTCTGGCTGAGGAACTCGGCCTGGCCGGCCAGCAGCCGTTCGTTGGCCGCCAGGCTGTGCTGCTCGAAGGCACCGGTCATCGCCTGCAGGCGGTCGACCAGGGCCGGCAGCGCTGCGGACTGCGCCTGCAGCAGTCGCAGGGATTCGGCGCGTTGCCACGCCTGCGAATACGGGTGCAGCGGGCCGGAGATGGCACGGTCGAGCTGCTGCACGGCCTGCAGGCGATCCCGGCGCAACAGCGCCGAAAGCAGCCCCAGCATGGCCGAACTGGCGACACCGGCAATCGACGTACCGAAGGCGACGGCCAGGCCCTGTACCGGGGATGCCAGCGAGCCGCGGATGGCGGCCATGTCGGTGGCGCTCTGCAGGGCGAGGCCGGTGCCGCGCAGGGTGTCCATCATGCCCAGCAGGGTGCCGAGCATGCCCAGCAGCACCAGCAGGCCGACCAGGTACGGTGTCAGGACCGGGCCGGGCAGGGCGGTGCGCTCACCTTCCACGCGCAGGCGCACGGCATTGCGCAGACTTGCCGGCACGCGCTCCAGCCAGGGTGCCAGGCGCTCCTCGGCGGCGGACAGATCGCCCAGGGCATCGCGCAGGCCCACGCTGGCCTGGCGATAGCGGTACAGCTCCACACCACCGGCGATGTAGCAGGCGGCAATGACCGCCGCGACCGCTGCACCCAACGGGTGCACCGAAACGTAGCCGATGCCGATCCAGCACACGGCCAGCAGGCCGACAAGGAAGACAACGACAGGGAAAGCAGTTCTGGACATGGTGTTCCGGGTCAGTGGGAGCGCAGGGCTGCCAGCAGCCCCTCGATCGGGTGGAAGCGCAGCTGCAGCTCGGCAAGCAGCAGCGAGCGCATGTCATGGCGGAATCCGGTGCGCCAGCCGGGCTGGCCATGCACGCGGTCGAAGCGGGTGCCCAGCACTGCCGGGGCGATGGCCAGCAGGCTGTGCTCGCGCGGGCTGAGGGTCTGCTCCATCACGGCGTCGATCTCGGCCAGCCGCGCCAACTCGGGCGAGGCCCGCAGCAACTGGTCACGGAGGCGTCCGCGCAGGCGCCCGGTCGCGGTCTGGATGGCCTGCTGCAGTACCCGGTAGCGCTGCCGCAACGAGGCAAAGGTGGGTGTGGCGGCCGCCTCGGCCAGATCGAGCAGGCGCTCGGCTTCGGCATCGTCACGAATCGACGCCAGCAGGCTGGCATGGGCCTGCTCGCAGTCGGCCAGCAGGTCGTCCATCGCCTCGCCCGTGTCCGCCGCTGCAGGCACGCGTCCGCCCAGTGCCGTCGACAGCGCGACAGCACGGCTCCAGTCCACCCACTGACCGAGGCGATCGGTCAGGACGGGACTGGTGGCCGGCATCGCGCCGTCGCTGAGACGGGCGAGCAGGCGAAGGAAATCCGGTCCACCCAGGACCGTCTGCGCTGCGTTCGCCATCAAGGGGTGAGGGGCCAAAAACCGTTGATTTTACAGCCAGATGAGCCTGGCTGGATGAAGGGCGGGACGGGTGGGCGGGCCCGCAGGCGCCACAAGGCTTAGAATGACCGGCTGCACTCACCACGTTCGACCTCTGGAGCACCCATGACTGTTGCGCAGTTCTACCCGATCGGCACCCCCGGACAGCCCTGGGGCGATCCGGAACGCGCGCAGTGGCGGGCCCGCCAGCAACGCCAGCGCAGCTACCATGACGATGTGGTGGCGGCGCTGGAACGCCTGGACGAGCGTTTCGACGTGATCCAGTACGGGCAGCTCGATTACGCGCCGGACCACTATCCCCTGTTCGCCGTGGTCAACCACGACTGGAACCCGGCACTGCCGACGGCGCTGGTTACCGGCGGCGTGCATGGATATGAGACCAGCGGCGTACACGGTGCCCTGCAGTTCCTGGAGCAGCAGGCCGAGCGCTACCTGGGGCGTCTGAACCTGATCGTGGCCCCCTGCGTGAGTCCGTGGGGCTATGAGCGCATCCAGCGCTGGAACCCCGCTGCCCTGGACCCCAACCGCAGCTTCCGCGACGGCGGCCTGATCGAGGAAGCCGCCTCGCTGATGCGCTGGGTGGCCGGGCGCAACGCCGACATCCGGGTGCACCTGGACCTGCACGAAACCACCGACAGCGACCTGCACGAGTTCGACCCGGCCCGTTGCGCCCGCGATGGCAAGCCCTTCGAGCGGGACGCCATTCCCGATGGTTTCTACGTGATCGGCAACAGCGAAGACCCGCAACCGGCATTCC
This sequence comes from Stenotrophomonas sp. STEN225, assembly GCF_056756445.1. Lineage (NCBI taxonomy): Bacteria > Pseudomonadati > Pseudomonadota > Gammaproteobacteria > Lysobacterales > Lysobacteraceae > Stenotrophomonas > Stenotrophomonas sp. STEN225. The sequence continues at coordinate 135,892 of NZ_JBRRBV010000005.1, forward strand.
AGCGGGCGCTGATCGCCGCCGTGGCGCCGATCACCCATATCGCCCAGGCCGATGCCGAAGGCAACCTGGTCGGCCTGCCGTTGCAGTCACCGGGCGTGGTATGGGGTGAATCGCGCTCGATCGGGGCCTGCGCCGGATTCACCGATGCGCGTTTTGCCACCACCACGGAGGTCTACCCGGACAGTCCGCGTACCGACCCGCAGGAGTGCAACGACGCGCAGGTCGCGGCGGTCTGTGCGGGCCTGGATTTCGCCCTGGCGCACTGATCCGGATCGGGACCGCGACCGACCGGGATGACGCTGCTACGCGGCCATTACTCGGCGAAACTGGCGGTGTCCTTGCCTTGCCGCTTGGCGTGGTAGAGGGCTCGGTCGGCCAGTGCCAGCCAGTCCTCGACACTGCCGTGTCGCGGGCTCGCAGCGACTCCCATGCTGACACTGAAATCGCTCGCCGGTCCTGTCCGGCGTGCGTTCTCGTGCAGGCGTTGCCGGATGCGTGCCGCCATCTGCATGGCGTCTGACGCGGCGCAGTCGCGCAGCAGCACGACGAACTCATCCCCCCCGAGCCGTGCAGCTGTATCGGCCGGGCTGGCGAATTCGCGCAGTGTCGTGGCGATATGCCGCAGGACCTGATCGCCGGCGCGATGCCCCTGCGAGTCGTTGATGCGCTTGAAGTCATCCACATCCAGCATCAACAGGCACGCCATGCCACCGTGGCGCTGGGATTTGTCCAGCGCCTGCTGGGCACGGTGGATCAGGAAGCCCCGGTTGGCCAGCTCCACCAGCGGATCCATCCGGCTCAGCCGCCGCAGCTGCCGGTTCTGTGATTTGACCCGGCGCGCGAGTTGCCAGCTCAGGATGCTGAGGCCGATGCCGTACACGAACAGGAACGGCATGCTCAGCATGATGCTGCGTTGCGAGGTGGTCGGCTGGTAGGGGAAGCCCAGCGCGAACCAGACGAGTCCAAAACCCAGCACCAGCGCCAGTGTCGCCCGCAGCGCCAGCCGCACTCCCCCTGCTGCGATCTTGTCGGCCACCAGCAGGGCGGTGAACAGTGCGCTGGGCACGATGCTGAGGGCGATGAACGCGATCCACGCGCCGCCAAGGAAGGAATCGAGCACCATGCAGCGGAACTGGGTGGCGGCCGGCTCGGGGGAACGCCGGGTGAGGACCAGAGCGATCGTCGGCCATGCCAGCGCGTTGAGCAGCAGCAGCGTCCATGGCCACACGCCATCCTGGCGTTCGAGCAGGATGGAGGCCAGGGGGAGGGCCGCCAGGCTGCTGCCGACGAACCGCATCCAACCGATGCGCCGCGCCGCGCCGATACCCTCGACGGCCACCTCGGTCGAATCAGTGAAGTAGGGCATTGCCGATCCCCCCAAGATCGCACGACCAACGGCGCTCCACGGTGGAGCGCGCTCCAGCAGTCTGGCATTGCGACGTCAACGGCCCGTGCATGCTGCGGTCGCCGACGTCAGCGCCGGATGGCAACACGGGGCCGCGGGCGCCGGTTTGCTTCGGTCCGGAATCATCGAGGGCAGCGCGGCAGGCGTCTAAACCTTCTGCACCCCTGCCGCATCCAAGGCAGGCGGCAATCTGCCGTTGCCCTCCACTGGAAGCCATCAATGCGCCAGTCCATACGTTCGTGGTACGTCGCCCTGGTTGCGGGGCTGCTTGTTCTTCCGCAGTCCCGCGCCGCGGCCGGGACGATCACCCTTCCTTTCGAGCAGGACAAGGATCACCGGATCTATGTGGAAGGGCGGATCAACCAGTCAGGACCGCTGCGCTTTCTTGTCGACACCGGCGCTGACGGACTGGCAGTCACGGTTGCCACCCGCAAGGCGGCGTCGATGCAGGTCGATGACCGCTCCGAGAACACCGGCTCCGACGGCGTGAGTTTCGTGGACTACAGTACCCACAACACGGTCGTCGTGGGAGACATGCGCCGGACGATGGGGGCGGCCGTGATCGACTACGGCAAGCGTCCGTTCGACGCCGTGCTTGGCTGGACATTCTTCGCGGGGCGCATCATCGAGATCGACTACGACCGCAAGCTGCTGCGCGTGCACGACCGGTTGCCGGATCTGCACGGATACACCCGCGCGAACGTCCGCTGGATCGACAATACGCCCGCCATCGAAGTGCTTCTGCGTGAGGGTGGCTCGACACTTGCGGCCTGGCTGTTCGTGGACACCGGCAGCAACGGCGCCATCGATCTGGGCCATGCGTACAGCTCGCGCCACCGACTGCAGGAGGTGTTCACCCGCACGATCGGTACCTCACAGTTCAGCGGCTCGGCGGGCAGGAAGATCCGGGCCGTCGATGCACGGATCGCATCGGTCGATGTGGGCGGGCTGCGACTGGAACAGCCCAAGGTGTCGTTCACCATCGATGAGGATGGATCCAATGCCGACGGCACGCTGGGCAGTGAAGCACTGCGCAACTTCAACATCCTGCTGGATACCAGAAACGGGCAGGTCCATCTGCGGCCAAACGCGAACGCACGCGCCCTGCCGAACTAGCCCTTCAGCGCCCACCGCTGGACGCAGCAGCGGCAGGCAGCGCAGGAAGGGCTGACCCATCGCGCGTCTGCGCCCGATGGGTCAGCCAGGGCTGCGTTCACCGACGCAGCGCGTCGACGATCACGCCGGTGGCGATTTCAACAAGCAGATACTCGGTGTCGCTCTGGCGGACCCAGCGCTGGCCGCGGCCGGGATCACGCAGCCTGTAGCGTGCGTAGTCATCCACCCAGTAGCGACGATCCACTTCCGCCCACGGCAGATGATCACCGCGCCGCCATGCCTTCTTCTGCCATCCTGGCGGCGGTGCGTCGCGATTGTGCGGCCCGCCTGCGTGCGGTGGGGGACCGTTTCCGCGGGCGTGGTGCGGCGGATCCGCCCAGGCCGGTGCGACGGCGAGCAGTGCCACCATCAGAGCAGGTACGACGTGTCGGGTCCTCATGGCATCCTCCTGTCAGTGGCCGGTCCTGGCGGCCTGGTGAGGTGGACCATAGGCCAACGCCCGTGAACGGAATCATGCTGTCTGTTCCCCTGCCGAGGGGGCGGCGCCTGTTGGCGGCAGTGTCGAATCGAGGATGTCCAGCAGGGCACGCAGACGGTCCATGTGGCGCAGATCCTGGTGATAGCCCACCCAGATGCCCCGCGAAGGAGGCGTCCCGTGTGATTCGATGCGCTGCAGTCCGGCCACCGCGTCACCCAATGCACGGGGCAGCACGGCGATGCCGGTACCGTGCAGGCACATCTGCGCCTGGACACTGCGACTGGTACTGGTGAATGCGCGCGGCGAACGCGGAAACCGCTGCAGCAACCATTCCACGTCGGGGAAGTGCGACTGCGCGGTGTTCATCAGGATGAGCCCGACCGAATCGGGGTCGTCCTGCAGCCGGGCGATGGTCGAGACCGAACCATACAGGCCGTAGGGCAGGGTCATCACGAGGCGCTGGACGATGTCCGGCTCACTGAACGGCACGATGCGGAACGCGACGTCGGCATCGCGGCGCGACAGGTCAAGCAGTCGATAGCTGGCGATCAGTTCCGGAACCACCGCCGGATGCCGGCGTACCAGTTCGGCGAGCACGGGCGTCAGCACGTGGCAGGCAAACCAGTCCGCGCTCGAAATGCGCAGAATGCCTTCCAGCCGGCCCGGGCTGCCTTCCAGGCGGCGCTCCATGGCCAGGGCGGAGTTCTCCATGGCCTCGGCCAGGGCCAGCACCGCATCACCGGCATCGGTCGTGACCAGCCCGTCCCGCGTCCGCCGCAGCAGGGGCTGCCGGGCATGCTGTTCAAGGGCCTTCAACCGGCGGCCTACCGTGGGATGGCTGACACCAAGGCGCCGGGCCGCCTCACCCAGAGACCCGCCCCGCACGATCGCCAGGAAGACACGGACATCACCCCATTCCATCATCATGCCCGTTCAAAAATGTACGACGAATGTGCATCAGTGTCAGTCCACATACAAGTTTGAAAGGTCCAGCATGGGCCCCGGTCGCACTGACCGCCTCCCCCTGGAACTGGATCCGCTTGATATGAACACGCTGAAAGACAAGGTCGCGCTGGTCACCGGCGCTTCGAAGGGCATTGGCGCTGCGGTTGCCCGCCGCCTGGCGGCCGACGGCGCCAGCGTCGTCGTCAACTACGCCTCGAGCCGGGAGGGCGCCGAACGGGTCGTTGCCGATATCGAAGCCGCCGGTGGTCGGGCGCTGGCGGTGCGCGCCGACGTGCGTGACGCACGCGAGGTCGATGCACTGGTGGCCACGGCCCTGGATGCGTTCGGCAGGCTGGATGTGGTGGTGAACAACTCGGGCGTGTACCGGTTCGCGAAGATCGAGGACACCACGGAGGCGCTCTATCGCCACCAGTTCGACATCAATGTGCTGGGCCCGCTGCTGGTCACTGCCGCCACCGTTCCCCATCTGCGGCCCGGTGCAAGCATCATCAACATCAGTTCATTCGTGACCCGCATCCTGCCGGTGGACAGCGCCATCTACACCGGTTCGAAGGGCGCGATGGACGCCATCACCGGCGTGTTGTCCAGGGAGCTTGGTCCGCGCGGTATCCGTGTCAATGCGGTCAATCCCGGCCTGATCGAGACCGAGGGCACACATGCTGCGGGTGTCGTCGATTCCGGGTTCCAGGCCTGGAATCTGGCGCAGACACCACTGGGCCGGACAGGCCAGGTACTGGACGTGGCGCCGATCGTTGCGTTTCTCGCCTCCGATGATGCGCGATGGATGAGCGGCGACACCCTGCTTGCCTCAGGCGGCATGCGCTGAGTGGGGGGACGACATGAATCTACCGGCTGACGCTGCGGGCCCCGTGTCGCCCGATCCGCGCCGTTGGATGGCATTGGCTGTACTGCTGACAGGCACGCTGCTGCCGCCGCTCGACTTCTTCATCGTCAATGTCGCGTTGCCGGCCATCCGTGTCGATCTGCACGCGCCCCCGGATGTCTCGCAGCTGGTCATCTCGGTCTACGCCACGGCCTACGCGGTGACCCTGATCCTGGGAGGCCGGCTGGGCGACATCTACGGCAGGAAACGGGTGTTCATCGCAGGCATGCTGGGGTTTGGCCTGGCATCGGCGCTGTGCGGCCTGGCGCCTGCGGCTGAAGTGCTGGTGGCCGGACGGCTGCTGCAGGGGATGTCGGCCGCGCTGATGGCCCCGCAGTCATTGGCATCGATCCATGCCCTGTTCCCGGACAGCGAGAAGCGCCGTGCGCTTGGCCTGTATGGCGCCACCTTCGGCCTCGCATCGGTGGGCGGGCAGCTGCTGGGAGGGGTGCTTGTGACAGCCGATCTGTGGGGGACAGGGTGGAGGAGCGTGTTCCTCATCAATCTTCCCATCATCGCAGCCGCGGTGCCGGCTGCATTCGTGCTGCTGCGTGAGTCGCGCGCCCGCCAGGGAGCACGGCTGGACGCTGTCGGAGCGGTGGCGCTGGCGGCGTCGTTGCTGGCGCTGGTGGTACCGATCATCGAGGGCCGCCAGCGCCAGTGGCCGTGGTGGTGCGTAGGACTGCTGCTGGCAAGCGGCCCCCTGCTGCTGTTGTTCTGGAGGCATGAGCAGCGATGCGTGGGGCGTGGGCAGATGCCGCTGGTATTGCCATCGCTGCTGCAGACACGCGGGTTGAGGCGCAGTCTGTCAGCGACATTCTTCTTCTACGCGCTGGCTGCGTTCTTTCTCGTCTTCGCGGTGTATCAGCAGTCCGCGCTGGGGCGCAGCAGCGCGTCGGCGGGGTTGGCGATCCTGCCGTTGGGGCTGGGTTTCCTTCTCGGGCCCCTGTGTGGTTCGGCGTTCCGGCGGCTGGCCGCACAGGGTGCATCGCATGGGATGGTGATGGAGGTTGTGGGCCTGCTGGCGGTCGCAACGCTCGCGCTGCTGGACATGCCATCGTGGCTGCCGCTTCCGCTGTTTCTGATCGGCGCGGGACAGGGCATTGCGCTTCCGGCGCTGGTGAAGCAGAGCGTGGACCATGTGGATGCCCGCCACGCCGGGCTGGCCGCAGGCGTCGTGAGTGCGACACTGCAGTTCAGTGCGGCGCTGTCGGTGGCGTTGGTCGGCGGTGTGTTCTTCGCCGTCGCGCCTGACACGGCAACGCCCGCGGAGGTGCGCACCGCGTTCGTGGTGGCCTCGCTGGTGATCGCGGCATCCTTGGCGATTGCCGCCGGATTGGCTTGGCGACGCGGTTGAGACGGGGCCTTCACGCGACGTCCACGTCTTCCACCTGCAGCTGAAAGCCAATCGGAGAGTGTGCCGAAACGCCGCTATATTCCAGACACCCCAGACGAAGGAGGGAGTGGAATGATTCTTACCAAGCAGCACCTGATGATGGCACGTACGCTCGGTGTGGCGATTGTCGCCACCGTAGGCCTTGGGGCCTGCGCCACCTACAAGGACGATTTCGCAACGATCAACTCGCGGCTCGACCAGCTTGATGTGAAGGTGCAGGGTGCGGCGCAGAGCGCCGAGTCGGCCAATCAGTCGGCGCAGCAGGCCAACCAGCGTCTGGATCAGATCGAAGGCCGCGTCCAGCAGCTTGAACGGGCACCTCGCCGCACTCCGCGCGGCTGACCGCCTGTAGCCTGCACATCCGAGTCAGGGGCCCAGTGGCCGCAGCGGCCACTGGTGTCCTCCCGTCACACAGCTTTCGAGGAATGCTCCCATCCATACCCACTCATCCCTTGCGCGCCATGCCCATCGCGCTGCTCTGGCAGTGGCGTTGGCGTTCCTGGTGGTCGGTGTCGTCAATGCGGAAGATGCCGTCGCGCCGCCGTCGGCCGCCGTTGATGAACTGCCACCCGGCCAGGATGTCTCCGAAACCGTGATCGAACTGGCGGGCTGGGTCGTGGCGTCCAAGGACAGCCAAGGCTATCCGTTCGCGGTCATGGACAAGGCTGCCGCGCAGATCCTGGTGTTCGGTGGCGACGGCCGGCTGCGCGGCGCGGCCCCTGCATTGTTCGGTTCAGCGACCGGCGACCACACCGCGCCCGGCGTTGCGGGTCTCGCCCTGCGTGCCATTCCGGGACGGGACCGCACCACGCCTGCAGGTCGCTTCGTGGGCGGCTACGGCCCTTCGATCGATGCAGGGCGGGTGCTGTGGGTGGACTACGAGTCCGCAGTCTCCATCCATCCGACCGCAACCGGCGTTCCAGCAGAGAGGCGTGTCGAGCGCCTGGCATCGCCGTCGCCGGACGACAACCGCGTCACCCACGGCTGCATCAACGTCTCGCCGGAGTTCTACGAACGCATCATCCGTTCCACCTTCGAGCGGGGCGGGGTGTTCTACATCCTGCCGGACGTGGACCCGATCGAGCACACCTTCCCCGAGTTCGCACAGAGCCGCGCGGCTGCGCAGCACAACGGCGGCAAGCGCACACGATCTGCCCGCAGGTAGACGCTCCACCGCCGGCCCGGTGGGCGGCGCGGTCAGCCTGGCGCGCATCCATCCGGACACTGGCTGCGGCTCTTCCTGTTGCCCGGCAGCGTGCACCCGCTGCCGGAAATCGTTCATGATGGGCCCAGTCACACTCCCGTGGCAGCGCAGGCCGCATGCTGTGATGCGCCGACAGGCAGGACGGTGGAGCAAGAAGGTGGACCAGCCATGAGCCAACTCACCGACGGTTTCGGACGCAGCTTTCCGTACCTGCGCCTGTCGTTGACCGAAGCCTGCAACTTCCGTTGTGGCTATTGCCTGCCGGAGGGGTACCAGGCCGATGGCCGCCCGCGCTTCCTGCAGGTCGAGGAGATCAGCCGCCTGGTCCGCGCCTTCGCGGCGCTGGGCATGAGCAAGATCCGGCTGACCGGTGGCGAGCCCAGCCTGCGCAAGGATCTTGATGACATCATTGCGGCGGTGGCGGCGGTGCCGGGTATCGGCAAAGTGGCCATCACCACCAACGGCACGCAGTTGCCGCGTCGCCTGCCGGGTTGGCACCGCGCCGGCCTGACGGCGCTGAACGTCAGCATGGACAGTCTGCGGCGCGAACGTTTTGCCGCGATCACCGGGCATGACCGCCTGCCGGAGATCGAGCAGGGCCTGGCCCTGGCGCAGGCGCTGGGGCTGCCGTCGATCAAGCTCAACGCGGTGCTGCTGCGCGGCCTCAACGACGATGAGCTGCCGCAGTGGATGGCGTACCTGCGCGACCGTCCCTTCAGCGTGCGCTTCATCGAACTGATGCGCACCGGCGACAACGAAGCCTATTTCCAGCAGCATCACCTGCGTGCCGACGGGGTGATCGAGCAGTTGCTGGCTGCCGGCTGGCGCGAGCGTGCACGGGCGGCCGATGCCGGCCCGGCGCGCGAGTTCGGCCATCCGGACCATCGTGGCAGCATCGGCATCATCGCGCCGTACTCGCGCGATTTCTGCAAGGGCTGCAACCGGTTGCGGGTAACAGCCAGGGGAGACCTGCGGCTGTGCCTGTTCGGCGACTTCGGCGTGCCGCTGCGCGCGCTGCTGCAGCACGATGACGACCATGACGCGCTGCTGGCGCGCATCACCACCCAGCTTGGCCTGAAAGCGGCCGGGCATGGCCTGCACCAGGGCCGGACCGGGCTGACCCCGCACCTGGCTTCCATCGGAGGATGAGCAGCACGATGAGTGGGGAACTGAACGCGGCATTCCATATGGCCGATGTCCGCAACAAGCGCATCAGTCGCCGGCGAGCGGTGGCGGTGGGCGAGCTGCATGCCGGTCCGCTGGCGTACCCGTTGATCGTCGAGCGTCGCCTGCCGAAGGGCGATGCGCTGGTCATGGCCGAGATCGCCGGCCTGCAGGGGGCGAAGATGGCGTCGATGCTGATGCCACTGTGCCATCCGCTGCCGCTGGAGCTGGTGCAGGTGTTCTGCGCGCCGGTGCCGGAACGGCACGCCATCCGGGTCTGGTGCGAGTGTGCCAGCGAGGCGCGTACCGGTGTGGAGATGGAAGCGCTGGCCGGCGTCAACGCGGCGTTGCTGACCCTGTACGACCTGAGCAAGCCGGTGGAACCGGCGCTGCGCATCGAAGGTATCCGCCTGCTGTTCAAGGAGGGCGGCAAGCGCGGCCTGTGGCTGCATCCTGATGGCATGGATGATGCCGAGCGCGCGCGCTTCAGACCGCGTGCGCCGAAGGGCCTGGAAGGCGCGGCCTGCGCGGTGATCACCCTGAGCGACCGTGCCAGCGCAGGTACTTATGAGGATGTTTCTGGCCCGACCCTGGTGGCCGGCCTGAACAGGCTGGGCGGCGAGGTGGTGGCTGCCGACGTGCTGCCCGATGGCATCGAGCCGTTGGCGGATCGCCTTCAGGCATTGGCCGCCGATGGCGTGCGCCTGTGCCTGTGCACTGGCGGTACCGGTCTGGGCCCGCGTGACCTCACCCCGGAGGCGCTGCGTTCGTTGAACGCGCGGCCGGTGCATGGGCTGGCGCAGATGGTCCGGGCGCTGAGCGCGCAGCACACGCCGATGGCCTGGCTGAGCCGCGCCGAGGTGGTGCAACTGGGCAGCATGCTGGTGTTCGCGCTGCCCGGCAGCCCGAAGGCGGCAGCGCAGTGCCTGGACATCCTGGCGCCGGTGCTGGGCCACGCCCTGGCGATGGTCGAGGGTGGTGACCACGCGTGATTCTCTACAGTGAAGCACTGCAGCACCTGCTGGAGGCGGCCACGCCGCTTCCCGCCGAGCGTCTGCCCCTGCAGGAGGCCGCAGGCCGCACCCTGGCCAATGACATCCACAGCGGGCAGGCATTGCCGCCGTTCGACAATTCGGCGATGGACGGTTTTGCGCTGCGCGCCAACGGGGTGGCGTTCGAGTCGGGTACCGAATTCACGGTGCAGGGCTGGCAGGCGGCGGGTGATGGCGATGCCGAAGGCGGCGAGGGCGCCTGGGAGATCATGACCGGCGCGCGCATGCCGGGCGGCCTGGACACGGTGGTACCGATCGAGAACGTGCAGATCCTCGCCAGCGAAGCGGGCCGTCCGACCCGGATCGCGCTGAAGAGCGTGGTCAGGCCGGGCCAGAACGTACGCCTGCGGGGCGAGGACGTAGCCGAAGGCGAATGCGTGCTGCGGGCGGGACAGAGGGTGGATATCAACGCACGGACCCTGCTGCACGCCCTTGGCGTTGGCGAGGTGGTGGTGATGTCGCGACCGGCGGTGGCGGTGATTGCCACCGGCAAGGAGCTGGTGAGCGAGGCGACGCAGGCGCTGGAGTCCGGGCAGATCCGTGACAGCAACCGCCCCTACCTGGTCGGGCGGCTGCACGCGGCCGGAGCTGAGGTGGTGTGGCAGGGCACCGTCGGTGATGATGTGGCCGCGTTCGATGCAGCGCTGGACCAGGCACTGGCGGCCGGTGCGCGGGTACTGGTCAGTACCGGTGCGGTCTCTGCGGGCCGTTACGACTTCGTGCCCGACGCACTGCGCGCGCGCGGGGCGCGAATCGTGTTCCACAAAGTGGCGATCCGTCCGGGAAAGCCGCTGCTGTTTGCGGTACTGCCCGACGGTGCGCTGTATTTCGGCCTGCCGGGCAACCCGGTGTCGGCGGCAGTGGGGCAGCGGTTCTTTGTCGAGCCTGTACTGCGCCGGCTGCTGGGGCTGGCGCAGGAGCCGGTGCTGCGGCTTCCCCTGCAGGCGATGGTGCGCAAGCCACCCGGCCTGCGCGTCCACGCCCGTGCGCGGGTGGAGCTGGACGAGCAGGGCCAGCTGAGCGCGCGGGTGCTGTCCGGACAGGAATCGTTCCGTCTGATGTCCATGGTGCAGGCCAACGCCTGGGTGGTACTGGAGGACGAGGGCGATCTGGTTCCGGCCGGCAGCGCCGTGCGCGTACAGGGCTGGGGCCACGCCGACCCGGTGCAGCTGACGGGCAGGGAGTGGGAATGAAACAGGTGACGTTGCAGTTGTTCGGTGCGTTCTCCGATCTGGATGAGCGTCGGGAGATCACGCTGGAGGTGTCGGGTGCGACCGTGGCCGACCTGCGCCAGGCGCTGCGCGAGCTGCTGCCGGTGCGTTGGCCCGGTTTCCGTGCTGGCCTGCTGGACTATTCGGCCTTCGCCGACCAGCAGCGCGTGCTGCGCGATCACGATGTGCTGCCGGAGGATGGCCGCGTGGCCATCCTGCCGCCGGTGAGCGGGGGCTGAGCGATGGACGCGAAGCCGATTGCGAAGGTGGTGGACCGGGCGCAGGGCGCGATCGACCCGGCAGAAGGGATCGCCGCGGTGTCCGACCCGGGTTTCGGCGGTATCGACGTGTTCATCGGCAAGGTACGTGACGTGAACGTCGGCCGGGTGGTCACGGGCATCACCTACGATCTGTTCGAGCCGCTGGTGCTGAACGAAATCCAGCGCCTGGCGGCCGAGGTGGAGGCGGCGTTCGGGCCGCGCCTGAAGCTGTATGTGGCGCATGCCAGGGGGCGGCTGGGCATCGGCGATGTGGCTGTGGTGGTGGCCGCCGGCAGCCCGCACCGGGACGAAGCATTCCGCGCGTGCCGGCAGCTGATCGAGGCAGTGAAGCACCAGTGCCCGATCTGGAAGCAGGAACACTACGAGGATGGCGACAGCGCCTGGAGCGAGGGCTGCAGCCTGTGCCATGCGGACAGCACGCCCACACATGGCCATGACCACGAGCACGGCCATTGACGGCATCGTGCTGGCTGGAGGCCTGTCCAGCCGCATGGGCCGCGACAAGGCGCTGCTGCCCTGGCGCGGGCGCACCCTGCTTGAGCACATGCGTGACGTGTTGATCGAGGCCGGTGCGCAGCGGGTGTGGGTGAGCGGTGACTATCCGGCCTTCGATGGCATTCCCGACCAGGTCGCGCGCTGCGGCCCGCTGGGCGGGCTTTACAGCGTGTCCCTGGCTATGCCCGATACCGTTGCGTGGGTGGTGCCGGTGGACATGCCCAGGTTGACCGGCGCCCTGCTGCATCGGCTGCACGGGGTGCCTTCCGCCTGCAGCGTGTTCTCCGGCGAGCCATTGCCGATGTGTCTGCAGATCGATGATCATTGCCGGCGGGCCCTGCGGACCTTGATCGAAGATCCACAGGCGCGGCGTTCGCTGCGTGCCCTGCAGGAGCGGCTGGCGGCGACGGCGTTGCCGCTGCCTGAGAATGAGCGTGCCTTGCTGCTCAACTGCAATACCGGGGCCGACTGGGAGTCCATCGCAACATGAAAGTCCAGCTGCAGCGGCAATCCATGCGCCTGCGTGTCGATGAAGAGGAACTGGCAGCACTGCTGGCCGGTGACTCGCTGGAGAACCTGACCCGGTTTGGTGGCACGGGCGGGTGGGGAACCGCGTTGTCGCTGCATGGGGGCGACCAGGCGGTGCTGCTGGACGGTGGCACGGTCTGCCGGCTGGTGCTGCCGCGCGATGCAGTGCAGGCGCTCGCAGCACGACTGCCGTCGCGTGATGGTCTGGAATTTTCCATCGCGCTGGATGATGACAGTTCGTTGCAGCTTCAGTTCGACGTGGATGTGCGCGACAGCATGCGCCAGCGCGGCCATCAGCGGCGGGGGCAGCGTCCGCCGCCGTGAGACCGGCCGTGGCACGCCTGCCGTATGATGAAGGCCTTCATCCAGGCATTCCGTGATGTTCTCCACTCCGTACCCCCAGGTTCGCCAGGGCGCGGCGACGCCGAACCCCGCCGCTGCCGATGACGGCGACGCGCTGCACTTCTGCAGTACCTGTGCATTCTCCGATGCCTGCATGTCGCAGGGGTATGACAAGGCCGCGCTGGGCGAACTGCATGTGCTGGTCGACCATGTCGGCCCGTTCCACGCGGGCGACTACATCTTCCGCGCCGGCGAGCCGTTCGATTCGATCGCGGCGGTGCGTGCCGGCATGGTCAAGACGTTTGTCGATGACAGCCAGGGCAACGAGCAGGTGCTCGGTTTCAGTCTGCCCGGTGAGGTGATCGGCCTGAACGCGATCCACGAGGCACGCTTTCCCTGCAATGCCGTGGCGCTGGATACCGTGTACCTGTGCCGGATCTCATTCCCCAGGCTGAGCCTGCTGGCCACCCGCATGCCGGGCCTGCAGGCGCGGCTGTTCAGCCTGCTCAGTGCGGAGATCGGCAAGGTTGCCCTACTGGCGGCCAACCATCGCACCGAAGAGCGGATGGCCGCGTTCCTGCTGGACATGTCCGAGCGCTACGCACGCCGCGGGTTCTCCGCCACCCGGTTCAACCTGACGATGGCACGCACCGAGATCGCCAATTACCTGCGGATGGCACCGGAAACCGCCAGCCGCGTGCTGCGCCGGCTGAGCGATGATGGGATCATCGCGGTCAGGCAGCGGGAAATCCTGTTGTTGCAGCCCGAGCGCCTGGCATTGCTGGCATCGGCCGATGAATCCGATCCGAACTGAATCTGGCGGGGAGCCGAAGATGATGCGAGCGGGACTGATGTTGCTGGGGATGCTGGCGTCGCTGCCGGCGTACGCAGCCGGGCTGACGGTATCGGCGGCGTCGAGCCTGACCGAGAGCTTCCGTGAACTCGGTGCCGCCTATGAGAAGGCCCATCCCGGCGCCCGGGTCGATTTCAACTTCGCCGCCTCCGGCGTGCTGCTGCAGCAGATCAGCCGGGGCGCACCGGTCGATGTGTTTGCTTCGGCCGACGAAGTCACCATGGATCAGGCACAGCGGCAGGGCCTGCTGGCTGCCGGTACCCGCGAGGTGTTCGCGGTGAACGCGCTGTGGGTGGTGGTGCCGCCGCAGACCCGGGGCGGGCCGCGTAGCCTGAAGGATCTCGCGGGTGCCGACGTGCGGCGCCTCGCGCTGGGCAACCCGGACAGCGTGCCGGTCGGCCGCTATGCCAAGGGTGCGCTGGAAGCGGCGGGCCTGTGGCCGTCGGTGCAGAGCAGGATCGTCACCACGCAGAACGTGCGCCAGTCGCTGGATTACGTGGCGCGGGGCGAAGTGGACGCCGGTTTCGTCTACGCCACCGACGCACAGGCCATGGCCGGCCGCGTGCGTCGTGCCTTCGCAGTGCCGGTGTCCGGACGCATCGCCTATCCGCTGGCGGTGACCCGGGCCAGCACGCAGCCAGCCGAAGCCAGGCGCTTCGCCACCTTCGTGCGGTCGGCACAAGGGCAGGCGATCCTGGCCAGGCACGGGTTCGGCAAGCCCTGACGGATGGACCTGGACTGGAGCGCGCTGGGGTTGTCGCTGAAGGTCGCCGGCTGGGCCACGGCGATCAATCTGGTGCTGGGCGTTGGATTGGGGGCGTTGCTGGCGCGTCGGCGCTTCCCCGGCCGCGAACTGCTGGATTCGCTGCTGACCCTGCCGATGGTGCTGCCGCCGACGGTGCTCGGTTATTACCTGCTGGTGCTGATAGGGCGCAACGGCCCCATCGGCGCGTGGTTGCAGTCGTGGTTCGGCATCAACCTGATCTTTACCTGGCAGGCGGCGGTGGTCGCCGCGGCAGTGGCTTCGCTGCCACTGGTGTTCAAGCCGGCACGCGCGGCGTTCGAGGATGTGGACGGGCAGCTGGAGCAGGCCTCGCGCACGCTCGGCGTGTCGGAGGCCGCGGTGTTCTTCCGCATCACGCTGCCGCTGGCCTGGCGCGGCATTCTCGCCGGCCTCCTGCTGGCGTTTGCCCGGGCGATGGGTGAGTTCGGCGCGACGCTGATGGTGGCCGGCAGCATCCCGGGTCGTACGCAGACGCTGTCGATCGCCATCTACGAGGCGGTGCAGGCAGGGCAGGACGGCAGGGCCAATGCGCTGGTGATCCTGACGTCGGTAGTGTGCATCGTCATCCTGCTGCTGGCGGCACGCCTGGTGGGCGGGCATCGCAGGGAGCTGCGCGATGTGGCTTGACCTGAAGGTGCAGCGCCGGATGCAGGCAGCGGGCCAGGTCTTCGAACTGGACGTCACGCTGCAGTGCACGCAGCGCCAGGTGGTGGTGTTCGGCCCGTCCGGGGCAGGCAAAAGCCTGACGCTCAAGGCCGTGGCCGGACTGCTGCGTCCCGGACAGGGCCATGTAACGCTGCAGGGGCAGGTGCTGTTCGATTCCCACGCGCGGGTCGACCTGCCACCGCAGCGGCGTCGCCTGGGGTACGTGTTCCAGGACTACGCGCTGTTTCCCCACCTGAGCGTGCGCCAGAACGTGGCGTTCGGGCTGCAGCGGAGCTGGTTCAATCCACGCCGTGGCCAGCGCTTCGACGTCGTCGAGCAGTGGCTGCAGGCGTTCCGTATCGACCACGTGGGGGATCTTCTGCCGTCGCAGATCTCCGGCGGCCAGCGTCAGCGTACGGCCCTGGCGCGGGTCATGGTGACCCAACCGCAGGCATTGCTGCTGGACGAGCCGTTCGCCGCACTGGACCACGACCTGCGCCAGCACCTGCGCGAGGAGCTGGCGGCGGTGCTGGACAGTACCGGCATTCCGCTGCTGCTGATCAGCCACGATCCTCAGGATGCCGTCGTCTTCGGCCAGCAGGTCGCGCACATGGCGGACGGCCGGGTCGTCGGCGATTGATGCATGCGCTCGTGCCGGGCCACGGCCGGCCGAATCGATGCAGGGTCAGTACAGCTCGCAGTGAATGCGGCCCTCCCCGCGCAGCAGGTCCCAATGCCCCTGGCCGCCAATGGCATCAATGGCCTCGCGCACCGCGTCTTCCAGGTGGCGCTTGTTGCCGCACAGGTACAGGTGCCCGCCGCGGGACAACACCTGCCTTACTTCGCGGGCGCGCTGCCGCAGCACATGCTGCACATACATCTTTTCGGCTCCGTCACGCGAGAAGGCAGGATGCAGGCCGGCGAGCACGCCGCGCGCACGCCAGTCCTGCAGCTGCTCGCGATACAGGTAATCGTGTTCGCAATGCTTCTCGCCGAACACAAGATGCAGTTCGCGTCCGCAGCCATTTGCCTGCACCTGCTGCACCAGGCCGATCAGCGGCGCGATGCCGGTGCCGGTGCCGATCAGCAGCAGGGGCGCGCTGCCGGTGTCGGCCAGATGGAAGCCGGGATTGGAGCGGCAGTACACGCGGGCGTGGCTGCCCCCCCGCAGCAGGCTGCCGGTGGCGGTACCGGAACGCTCGCGGCCGCGCAGGGTGTAGCGCACTTCGCGTATGCACAGGCTCAGCTGGCCGTTGCCGGGATGCGAGGCGATCGAGTAGGCCCGTGGCAGGCGCGCTGACAGGATGTCGCGCAGCCTGGCCAGCGGCAAGCGGTCCGGGCTGGCGTGGTCCTGCAGGATATCCAGCACGTCCAGACCGTGCAGGTAGGCATCCAGCTCGCGCTTCTGGCTGACCTTCAGCAGCGACTTCAACCGCTCGCTGTCGCCCAGCCTGGCCAGCTCGCGCAGCACGCCCCTGCCCAGCAGCCGCAGTTCGCGGTCCTGCAGCATGGCGATGGCCGCATTGTCGCCGTACCAGGTGGCAAGGGCCTGCAGCAGTGCAGGGTCGTGGTCCGGCAGCACGTGCACCGTGTCGCCGGCGCGGTAGGCCATGCCACTGCCGGCAATATCCAGCTGCAGGTGCCACGCGGCCGGATCACTGCTGTTGACGCGGTGGCGCTCGACGATGGGCGCGGCGAAGGCATTGTCGTCACCGTAGGCGGTAACCTGCAGGTGCAGGTCCTGGCCGGCGGCGGCATCGCCCTCGAGCACCTGGCGGAGCACCGGCTGCCACTGCTGGAAGAACCGTTCATAGCCGAGGTCGGCGTCGACCCGTCGCAGCAGCGGCTGCGCTTCGCGTTCGCTCAGCGCCGCGTCCAGCGCTCGGGTGAAGCCGCAGAATCGAGGGTAGCCGGTGTCGCCCAGGCCGAACACCGCGTAGCGCAGGCCGGGCAGCGACCCGGTCTGGCACACGCTCTGGAAGAAGCGTTCGCCGTTGGCGGGCGGCTCGCCGTCGCCGAACGAACTGGAGATCGCCAGCAGCACATCGCCCTGGCCCAGGCTGGCAACGTCAATGTCGTTGAACGGCAGCACCTGCGGCGCGAGCGCTTGCAGGCCAGGGTCCGCGCCCAGGCGCTGGGCCAGGGCGCGGGCATTGCCCGATTCGGAGGCGAAACCCACCAGCAGGCGGCGAACCGGTGTGGCAGCGATGGTGTTCACGCGGCCTCGTAGAAGTCGTCGAATTTCTCCTTGCTGAACTCGACCTGCTCGAAGTCCTGCATCAGGTCGTTCACCACGCGGCGGATGCTGATGTACGCGGTGATGTTGCCTTCGGCGTCGAACAGCGGCTGCACGGTGGTGTCGACCACATAGAGCACGCCCCCCTTGCCCAGGTTCGGCACGATGCCGGTCCAGATGCCGCCGGCCTTGATCGTGTCCCACATGTCCTTGTAGACGGCCTTGGGCACATCCGGATGGCGCACGATGCTGTGCGGCTGGCCGATCAGTTCTTCACGTGCGAAGCCGGTGAGCGTGCAGAACAGATCATTGGCGTAGGTGATGTTGCCCTGCAGGTCAGTGGTGGAGATCACCATGACCTTCTGCAGGGCGTTCAGGAGCTGGCTGTTGTCGGGGGTGTCGTGCATTGCAGGGTCCTTGTGGCTGCCGGAAACGCCGGCATGTTCGGGTCCTGCATAGAGATACCCCCGCGTGCCGGCGGCCGGTTTGACATTGGTCAAGGGGGAGGCAGGGACCGCCTGCGACGGGATGTCGCATATGGCACCCAGCCGACCGCCACCACCCAGGCCACGGGCAGCGCGCGCACGGCATCCAGGTGGATGTCCCGTCCGGGAGGCATCGATGGGCGTGATGAACGCGGCATGCGTACTCAGCTCATGACGCGTTGTCACAAAGAAATCGCCAGGGCTTCACGGCCGATTGATCGCATGCGGGGCTATTGTCCTCCTGAGCCTCTCGCTGACGTCCCCCACGTTCTGCGTCGACTTCCCTCTCCGCTTCAGCGCCCGTCCGGGCGCCGTTGGCGTCCGTCTGCCTGAACACTTCCGAGATCATCGCCATGGCCCGCGTCGTCCAGTCCGCTTCACCCGTTGCGACGCCTCCCGGTGCACCTGTACCCATCGGGACCCGCCGGGGCCACTCACAGCCGTTGAAGTTGCCGGAACTGGTACAGCGCGTGCTGTTTGTCGCGACCGAAATGGCCGACTTCGTCAAGGCGGGAGGCCTGGGCGATGTGGCCGCGGCCCTGCCACGCGCGGTGCGCGGCGCGTGTGATTCGCGCGTGCTGCTTCCCGGCTACCCGGAGGTGCTGCAGCGCCTGCCGCAGCTGCGGGCGGTGGGGCAGGTCAGCCAAAGAGCCGGCCTGCCTGCGTGCACCATCGGCATGGCGGTGCAGGCCGACGGCCTGCCGATCTACGTGCTGCTCTCGCCTGAGCTGTATGAGCGGGAAGGCTCGCCCTACGTGGATGGGCAGGGACAGGAGTGGAAGGACAACGCGGTTCGCTTCGCCACGCTGTCACACGCGGCTGCGGAGATTGCGGCCGGGCGTGCCGGGCTGGACTGGTCACCGCAGCTGCTGCACCTGAATGACTGGCCGGTGGCCATGGCCGCCGCTTACGTGCGCTGGGACCGGACGGCCGTGCCGACGCTGCTGACGATCCACAACCTGGCTTACCAGGGCCTGTTCCCGTATGCGCTTGCGCCGGTGCTGGGCGTACCGGCCGCGCACCTGGATGAACTGCACTTCCACGGACAGATGTCATTCCTGCAGGGCGGCATCACCAATGCCACGCGGCTGAACACAGTCAGCCTGCGCTATGCACAGCAGATCACCGCCCCGGATGATGGATGCGGACTGCATGACCTGCTGGCCCGGCGTGCCGCCGGCGGTCACCTGAGCGGCATCGTCAACGGCATCGACGCCAGCTGGGATCCGCGACGCGACATCCACCTCAAGGCGCACTTCGGCATCGGCGAATGGACCGGACGCGCGACCAACGCACATGCGGTGCGCAGGGCGTTCGGCCTGGCGCCCTCGACCGGCCCGCTGTTCGCGGTGGTTTCCCGCCTGGTGCACCAGAAGGGGCTGGACATCACCTGTGACGTGGCGCCACAGATCGTCGCGGCCGGGGGGCAGCTGGTCGTCATCGGCGGCGGCGAGCCGCAGGTGGAAGCACAGGTGCAGGCGCTGGCCCGGCGCTACCCGGGGCGGGTGGGCGCATTCATCGGGTTCGAGGAAGCGCTGGCGCGCCAGATGTTCGCCGGCGCCGACTTCCTGCTGATGCCTTCGCGTTTTGAACCCTGCGGGCTCAGCCAGATGTACGCGCAGCGCTTCGGCTGCCTGCCGGTCGCGCATGCGACGGGCGGGCTGGTGGACACCGTCGAGGATGGCGTGACCGGTTTCCTGTTCCACGGTGCCAATGCCGATGGCCTGCGCCGTTGCGTGGAGCGGGCGATGCGCACCTTCCGTCTGCCAGGCCTGCTGCAGGCCATGCGCCGCGCCGCCATGCTGCGGCCGGGCGGCTGGGATGCGGCCGGGCGAGCCTATCTGGCGCTGTACCAGCAGACCTGCCAGGTGGCCGCATGAGCCACGACAGCACGCATCTGGCCGCCCTCGAGGACGACACTACCGCTGACACAGCACTGGATCACCGCATCGCGCCGGCGCTGGAGGACCTCGTCCATGCCCGCCCGGCAGATGCATTTGCCTGGCTGGGCCCGCACCGCCAGCGCGAGGGTGAACGGCGGTTGCGCGTGCTGGTGCCGCACGCGCAGCGCGTCGAGGTGATCGGAGAGGACGGGCGACGCTGGGATCTGCACCCGGGCCCCTTGCCCGGCCTGTTCGAGGGCGCCGCCGGTGAAGCGGCGGTGCCGCTGCTTGCCCTGCATTTCGAGCAGGGTGTGGAGCAGGTGCACGATGCCTATGCCTTCGGCCCGCTGCTGGACGAGGCGCTGCTGCAACGCTTCCATGCCGGTGATGCCGATGCGGCGCGCCAGCTGGGCGCGGTCCCGATGCAGGTGCAGGGGATCGCCGGCGTGCGCTTCGCGGTGTGGGCGCCCAATGCGCGGCGGGTCGCCGTGGTCGGCGATTTCAACGGATGGGATGGCCGACGCCATCCGATGCGGCTGCGCCATGCGGCTGGCGTGTGGGAACTGTTCCTGCCCGGCGTGCAGGCCGGTGCCCGCTACAAGTTCCGCATTGTCGGGGCTGATGGCCAGGTGATGCCCGACAAGTTCGACCCGATGGCGCGCTGGGCCGAACTGCCACCGGCCACCGCCTCACGCGTGCCTTCGGCGGCGCCGATGCAGTGGCATGACGAGGGTTGGAGGGCGGCCCGGCGCCAAGCGGGCGCCAGCGCGCCGCTGTCCATCTACGAGGTACATGCGGGCTCCTGGCAGCGCGGCGATGATGGCGCACCGCTGGACTGGGATGCGCTGGCCGACCGGCTGATTCCGTACGTGGCCGGACTCGGCTTCACCCACATCGAACTGCTGCCGGTCAGCGAGCATCCCTTCGGCGGTTCCTGGGGCTATCAGCCGCTGGGGATCTACGCACCGACGGCACGCCATGGGACGCCGCACGCCTTTGCGCGCTTCGTGGATCGCTGTCACCAGGCCGGAGTGGGGGTGATCGTGGACTGGGTGAGCGCACACTTCCCCAACGACGCGCATGGCCTGGCCGGTTTCGACGGAACCGCGTTGTACGAGCATGCCGACCCGCGCGAAGGGGTGCACGCTGACTGGGACACGCTGATCTACAACTATGGCCGCAACGAAGTGGCCGCTTACCTGATCGGTAGTGCCTTGGAGTGGGTGGAGCGGTTCCACATTGACGGACTGCGCGTGGACGCAGTGGCGTCCATGCTGTACCGGGATTACAGCCGTGCTGACGGTGAGTGGATACCCAACGAGCAGGGCGGGCGAGAGAACCTGCAGGCGGTCGCCTTCCTGAGGCGGATGAACCAGACCCTGCGTGAGCGCTTCCCGGACGTGTTGGTGATTGCCGAGGAATCCACCGCGTGGCCGGGGGTGACCGCGCCGGTGGAGGAGGGCGGGCTTGGCTTCACCCACAAATGGAACATGGGCTGGATGCACGACACCCTGCAGTACCTGGGGCGCGATCCTGTCCATCGCCAGCATCACCACAGCGAGATCAGCTTCGGCCTGGTCTACGCCTTCTCCGAACGCTTCGTGCTTCCGCTGTCGCATGACGAGGTGGTGCATGGCAAGGGCGCGCTGCTGGCCAAGATGGCAGGCGAACCGGCGCAGCGGCTGGCCCAGCTTCGTGCGTATTACGGCTTCATGTGGGCGCACCCGGGCAGCAAACTGCTGTTCATGGGCGGCGAGTTCGGCCAGGGACATGAGTGGTCGCACGATGCAGCACTGGACTGGGAACAGGCGACCAGCAGTGATGGCCGGGGCCTGTCGCGTCTGGTGGGCGACCTCAATGCCGTCCTCCGCTCCGAACCCGCGCTGCATCGTGACGAGCGCGATGAACGCGGTTTCGACTGGAGCGTGGCCGATGACAGCCGCAACAGCGTGTATGCCTTCATCCGCCGGGATCCTGCCGGCAGCGGCCGCACCCTGCTGGTGGTGAGCAACTTCACCCCGGTGCTGCGCGAGGGTTACCGGGTTGGCGTGCCGCAACCGGGGCGCTGGACGGAACGCCTCAACACCGACAGCGCGCATTACAACGGCGGCAATGCGGGCAACCTCGGAGCGGTGCAGACCGAGCCAAGGCCGATGCATGGCCACGCCCAGTCGCTGCGGCTGACCCTGCCGCCGCTGTCCACGCTGTACCTGCAGGTTGATGCATGACCACAGCGTCGCCGCGTCTGGGCGCTTGGCGTGCGGCCGGTGAGGGGGTGGAGTTCCGTGTGTGGGCGCCGGACGCGGACACGATGACGCTGTGCCTGCAGGGCGCGCTGCGGCCGATGCAACGCGAGCCGGACGGTTGCCACTGGCTGCGGACACAGGCATCGCATGGCGACCGGTACCGGTTCCGCCTCCCTTCAGGCCAGGACGTGCCAGATCCGGCCTCGCGCTGGCAGCCGGACGGCGTCGATGGCGACAGCGCCGTGGTGCTGGACACCGGCAGGGCGCAGGCCACGTGGCAGGGGCCCGCCTGGCAGGACCTGGTCATCTGTGAGGTGCACATCGAGGCAGGCGGCGGCCTCGCTGCACTGACCGCGCAGCTGCCGATGCTGGCCGCAACGGGCATCACCGCCATCGAGCTGATGCCGGTTGCGCAGTTTCCCGGCCGGCGCAACTGGGGCTACGACGGTGTGTTCCCCTACGCACCGGCCCATGTCTACGGCGGGCCGGCAGCGCTGAAGGCTTTCATCGACGCGGCGCATGATGCCGGACTGTCGGTGCTGCTGGATGTGGTCTACAACCACTTCGGACCGCAGGGCAACCCTCTGCGTGACTACGCGCGGGCGTTCTTCCGTGACGATCGCAGCACCCCCTGGGGTGAGGCGATCGACTTCCGCCAGCCCTGGGTGCGGCGCTTCTTCATCGACAATGCGCTGATGTGGTTGCGCGACTATGGCTTCGATGGGCTGCGCCTGGACGCGGTACACGCCATCGACGATGACCGCTTCCTGCAGCAGCTGGCCGATGAGGTGCGCGCGGAGGTGCCGCACGCGCACCTGGTGCTGGAGAACGAACGCAACCAGGCGCGGTGGCTGCGCGGTGCCTATCAGGGGCAATGGAACGACGACTTCCACAACGCGCTGCACGTGATGCTGACCGGCGAGCAGGAAGGCTATTACGCGGCCTACGCCGGTCGCGCCGACGCGCTGCTGGCCCGCTGCCTGGCAGAAGGATTCGCCTGGCAGGGTGAACCTGACCTGGGCGGCCATCCCCGCGGCGAACCCAGCAGCGACCTGTCGCCCGCGCGTTTCGTTGTATTCGCGCAGAACCACGACCAGGTGGGCAACCGTGCCTTCGGCGAGCGCCTGTCGATGCTGGTGGATCCGGCGCGGCTGCGCGCGGCACTGGCGCTGACCCTGCTGACGCCGATGATCCCGCTGCTGTTCATGGGTGAACCGTGGCAGGCGCGGTCGCCGTTCCTGTTCTTCACCGACTATGCGCCGCCGCTGGACGAGGCGGTGCGCGAGGGACGTCGCCGCGAGTTTTCCGGCTTCAGTGCCTTCGCCGATGCCGCCTCGCGTGCGCGTATTCCGGACCCGAACGATCCGGCCACCCTGCAGGTCTCGTACACGCCGCCGCCCGGCGATGATCCCTGGTCGCAGCAATGGCTGCGTTGCACAGGCGGGTTTTTGGCCCTGCGCAGACGCTATCTGCAGCCCGGCCTGCTGCAGGCCCGGTCGCTGGGTGCGCGGGTGCTTGGCGAGGGGGCGGTGCAGGCGGGTTGGCAGCTGCCATCGGGCCAATGGTGGATCGCGATCAATGTGGGCCCACGGCCCGTGGCGCATGCGGTGCCGGCCGGCGAGCGCGTTGTGGGTCCCGACGTTGCCGGTGTGCTGCCGGCAGGCGGCAGTGTTGTTGCGTGCTGGGTGGCGGCATGAGGACGGATATATCGGTTCGGGACGCCGCACGCCGGGCAGGTCTCCTGGAGCGCTGGACCGACGTGGCCGGCGTCGAGCGCGAAGTCGCGCCGGACGTGCTTCGCGCGGTGCTGGAAGGGCTGCAAGGCGATGGTGCGCCGGTGCGCGCCCGCTTGCTCACCGCCTGCTGTGGCCAGGTACTGGTGATGCCGGAGGCGACGGGGGCGGCGTGCTGGGTGGATGAACAGGGGCGCGAGCTGCCAGCACGGCCTGATGCGCAGGGGCGCTGGCGCGTTCCGGATCAACCGGGCTATTGGCAGTGGCGCCGGGGCGGGCGGCAACAGGCGGTCGCGGTGGCGCCGCCGCGAGCCTGGTGGCCACCGCGCCTGCTGCGCGGTTGGGGTCTGTCGGTGCAGGTCTACAGTCTGCGCGCCCGCGGCGATGCAGGCATCGGTGACAGCGCCGGCTGTGCGCAGTGGCGTGAGCTGCTGCAGCGGCATGGAGGCGATGCACTGGCGTTGAGTCCGCTGCACGCCGGCTTGCCACCCGGCCTGGGCCATAGCCCCTATTCGCCCAGTGACCGGCGCTGGCTCGACCCGCTGCAGGTATCTCTTCCGCAGGTGCTGCCGGAGGCTGCCGACAGCGTGCTGCGCCAGGACGAGGCACTGGCGATGGCAATTGATGCCGCCACCGCTGCACGCCGCATCGACTGGCCGCACTCGGCGGCATTGAAGTGGCGCTGGCTGCGACAGGTGCGCCACTGGCTGCGGCAGCAGGCACCGGCACAGTGCGAGCAGATCGAGACCTGGTGCGATGCGCAGGGCGAACCGCTGCTGCGCTATTGCCAGCATGCCGCCGACGGGATCACCGGGAGCGCCGACGACCATGCATTTGCGCAGTGGCTGGCGCAGCAGGGCTGGGTGCAGGTGCACGCGGCGCTGCGCAGTGATGGCGCGTCGATCGGATTGATTGCCGATCTGGCCGTGGGCTGTGCACCGCAGGGCGTCGAGGCACGCACCGGTGGCGCCGATCTGCTGCAGGGGCTTGAACTGGGTGCGCCGCCGGATGCGTTCAATCCGCTCGGCCAGGCCTGGGGCATCACCAGCTGGTCACCGTTGGCGTTGCACCGCGAGGGCTTTGCACCGTTCATCCGCGTACTGCGCGCCGTGATGGCCGGCCGCGGTGGCCTGCGCATCGACCACATCCTCGGCCTGCAGCGGCTGTGGGTGTTGCCTCACGGCGCTGGCGCCAGGCAGGGCGTGTACCTGCGCTATCCATTCGATGACCTGATCAATCTGCTGGTGCTGGAATCGTGGCGGCATCGCTGCGTGCTGATCGGTGAAGACCTGGGGGTGGTGCCGCCGGGCATCCGCCAGCGGCTGGCAGCCCGGGGCATCCTGGGCATCGAGGTGCTGCCGTTCGCCCGCAACGGCGAGCGCTTCCTGCCGGCGTCGCGGTGGCGCCGCGATGCGGTGGCCATGCCGTCCACCCACGACCTGCCGCCACTGGCCGGCTGGCTGCGCGGGCGCGACCTGCGCTGGCGTGCCCGCCTGGGTGAGCTGGAGGACCTGTCGGCGGCACTGCGCGCGCGCTCGCGGGATGTGCAGGCGCTGGCCGCGGTCTGCGGTGGTGACGGCGCGACCGTGGAGGACGGAGCGCTGTCACTGGTTGCCCACGCAGCGTCGCGGCTGGCGCTGCTGCCATTGGAAGATGTGCTGGGCAGCCGTGCGCAGGTGAACCTGCCAGGCACCGTCAGCGGGCATCCGAACTGGCGACGGCGGTTGCCGCTGGCGTGGGACGGTGCCGCCGCCGATGCGCGGCTGGCGCGCCTGAGCAGCACGCGCCGCAGGACGGGACCATGACGAGGTTGCGTGCCACCGCGCGCCTGCAGTTGCACGCAGGCTTTGACCTGGAAGCGGCCGCAGCGCAGGTGCCGTATTACGCCGCACTGGGCGTCAGTCACCTTTACCTGTCGCCGATCGCGGCTGCGGTCCCGGGGTCCTCACATGGCTACGATGGCATCGACCCGGCCAGCATCAATCCGCAGCTGGGCGGCGAAGCGGCCTTCCGCCAGCTGGCCACCGCGGCGCGCTCACACGGCCTGGGTCTGATCCTGGACATCGTGCCCAACCATCTGGCGGCATCCCCGCACAGCCACTGGTGGAGCGATGTGCTGATGCACGGGCGTCGAAGCCGCCACGCAGGCTGGTTTGACATCGACTGGGAGGCGCCGGGCTGCGAAGGCCGGCTATGGTTGCCGGTGCTGGACCGGCCACTGCACGACGCCGTGCGCGACGGCGTACTGCGGGTGGGGGTGGACGATGAGCGGCCAGGGTTGCGCCATCATGGGCTGGTCCTGCCGTTGTCGCCGCGCAGTCATCCCCTGGACGCCGCGCAGTGGCCGGCGTGGGCCGAACGCTGCAACCGCAGCGTCGAGCGGTTGCAGGCATTGCTGCAGCGGCAGCACTACCGGCTGGCGTGGTGGCGCACGGCAGGCGATCAGGTGAACTACCGGCGCTTCTTCGATATCAACGAACTGGCCGCGCTGCGGGTGGAGCGCGAGGACGTGTTCGAAGCGGTGCATGCGCTGCCGTTGCGGCTGGTGCGTGAGGGCTGGGTGGATGGCCTGCGCATCGACCATGTGGATGGCCTGTCGTCGCCCGGCGACTATCTGCAGCGCCTGCGCGAGGCGGTGGATGCTGCCTGCGCGGCCGGGAGCCGTGATCCGGAGGCGGTGACTCTGCACGTCGAGAAGATACTGGCCGAGGGCGAGCAGCTGCCCGAGGGGTGGGCCTGCGACGGGACCACCGGCTATGACTTCATGGACCAGGCCGGCGCGTGGCTGCACGATCCGGCAGCGGCGCCCGCGCTCTCACGCGCCTGGCAGGCGGAGAGCGGCGACACGCGCGACTTTGACCAGATACAGCAGGACGCGCGCGGGATGCTGCTGCGCCAGTCGCTTCACACCGACTTCCAGCGCCTGCTGCGCAGTGCGCAGCAGGTTCTGCAGCCCCGGCTGGCCGAGGCCGACATCGGTACGGCCGCCCTGGCGCGCGCGCTGGCCGCGCTGCTGCGGCACTACCGCACCTACCGCCCGTACTCGTTGCGTGACGCGGGTGAGCGGAAGGCACTGGTCGCCGCTGCTGCCACGGCACGAGCCGCGCTGGACGGTGCCGGACGGGCGGCACTGGACCTGCTGCTGCAGGCACTTCCCGGCCAGGCACCGGCTGAAAGCGAGCTGCGCGTGCGCTTCGGGCAGCTGGCCGCGCCGTTGAACGCCAAGTCGGTGGAGGATACCGGCTTCTATCGTTACTTCAGACTGCTCTCACGCAACGAAGTCGGCAGTGATCCGCAGCGGCTGGGCATGCAGGGACGCGAGCTGCTGCAGCATGCAGCGCGGCGCCTGCGACGCCATCCCGAGGCACTGCTTGCGCTGGCGACCCACGATCACAAGCGGGGCAGCGACAGCCGGGCGCGGCTGGCGGTGCTCAGCACCTGCACGGCGGAGTGGCGGGATGCTGTACGGCGCTGGAGCCGGATGGCAGCCAAGGCCGGCATGCCGCTGCCGTTGCCGGGCGCCGAGGCGTATGCGCTGTGGCAGGCGCTGGTGGCGGCGTGGCCGATGCAGGGCGCCCCCGGTGCCGACTTCGCATCGAGGATGGCGGACTGGCTGACCAAGGCCCTGCGCGAGGGCAAACGGATCAGCAACTGGTCCGATCCCGATGTGGCAGTGGAGGACGCCGCCGCGCAGTGGCTGCACGCGCTGCTGGAGGGAGCACCCTTGCTGCCGGTGCGCGAGGCGCTGGCGACCTTCGTGGCCCGCATCGCGCCGGCGGGCGCCTGCAATGGATTGGCACAGCTGTGCCTGCAGCACTGCCTGCCCGGTGTGCCTGACCTCTATCAAGGCGGCGAAGGCTGGGACCTGAGCCTGGTGGACCCGGACAACCGCCGGGCCGTGGACTATCCGGCGCGGCAGGCATGGCTGCGGGACACGCGCTCCTGGCCCGCGCTGCTGCAGGACTGGCGGGACGGCGGCATCAAGGCATTGCTGCTGCGGCAGCTGCTGGATTGCCGCCGCAGGCACCCGCACCTTTTCCTGTACGGCGAGCTGCAGCCGCTGTCCGCGCCTGCGCGCTCGCCCTGGCTGGCGTTCGTGCGCAGGCACCAGACGCAGGTACTGCTGGTGATCGTGCAGCGTGGCTCGCCCATCGCCATGCCCGGGCCCGGCCTGAACGTTGTGCGTGACGTCGCCACCGGCCCAACGCTGCGCGGGCTTCCGGCAGGACGCATGCGCAACCTCCTGGACGGACGCATCGAACATTTCAATGAAACCGCGGATGCAGCACGGCTTCTGGCTGGCAGCCCGCTGGCGGTATGGATCAACGAGGAGACGGGTAGGGATGGACAGCAGGGAACGACGGCAGCGGATTGAGGCATTGGCCCACCAGATATGGGAAGCGGAAGGGCGCCCGGACGACCAGCAGCAGCGGCACTGGCACATGGCCGAGCGGCTGGTGGAGGCCGAGATTGCCGCGGCGCGCGGCGAGGAGGGCAGCGATGGCGAGCCGTAAGTGGGCACAGACCTCGCGCGTGCGCGAAGGCCGGCCCTTCCCGCTGGGTGCAACCTGGGACGGGCTGGGCGTGAACTTCGCGCTGTACTCGCGGCATGCCACCCGGGTCGAACTCTGCCTGTTCGACGCGCGCAACCGCGAGGTGGAGCGCATCGCGCTGCCCGAGTACACCAATGAGATCTGGCACGGCTATCTGCCCGATGTAAGGCCCGGGCAGCGCTACGGCTACCGGGTGCACGGTCCGTATGCGCCGGAGGAAGGGCATCGCTTCAATCCCAACAAGCTGTTGCTGGACCCTTACGCCAAGCAGATCGTCGGCGAGCTGAAGTGGGCGCCCCACCTGTTCGGCTACACCCTGGGCCATCGCGATGGCGATCTCAGTTTCGACCGCCGCGACAGCGCCAGCTACATGCCACGCTGCGCCGTGATCGATCCGGCCTTCAGCTGGGGTGTCGAGCGTGCACCCGAAACGGCCTGGGACAGGACCGTGATCTACGAAGCGCACGTGCGCGGGTTGACCATGCAGCATCCTGATGTCCCGCAGGCCGAGCGCGGCACCTTCTCTGCACTGCGGCATGATGCGGTGGTGGACCACCTGAGCCATCTGGGTGTGACCGCCATCGAGCTGCTGCCCGTGCACGCCTACGTGGACGACCAGCAGCTGCTCGAGCGTGGGCTGCGCAACTACTGGGGGTACAACACCATCGGCTTCTTCGCCCCACAGCCGCGTTACCTGTCGACGGGCACCGTGGCCGAGTTCAAGCAGATGGTCGCGCGGCTGCACAATGCCGGCATCGAAGTGATCCTGGACGTGGTCTACAACCACACCGCCGAGGGCAACGAGCTGGGCCCCACGCTGTCGTTCAAGGGCATCGACAATGCCAGCTACTACCGATTGGCCGATGATCGCCGCTATTACATCAACGATACCGGCACCGGCAACACGTTCGACCTGACCAATGCCGGCGCGCTGCGCATGGTGATGGACTCGCTGCGCTACTGGGTGACCGAGATGCGGGTAGACGGTTTCCGCTTCGACCTGGCGACCATTCTTGGCCGTGAGCGCCATGGCTTCGACGCCTCGGGCAGCTTCCTCGATGCGGTACGCCAGGACCCGATCCTGAGCCAGGTGAAGCTGATCGCCGAGCCCTGGGACATCGGCCCGGGCGGCTACCAGCTGGGCCAGTTCCCGCCGGGTTGGGCGGAATGGAACGACCGCTTCCGCGATACAGTGCGCGCGCTGTGGCGTGGCGATGGCGGGCAGCTGCCGGAGTTCGCCACCCGTTTCACCGGCTCGGCCGACCTGTTCGAACACCACGGCAGGCGGCCGTCGGCCAGCATCAACCTGGTAACGGCACACGACGGGTTCACCCTGCACGATCTGGTGAGCTACAACGACCGCCACAACGAGGCCAACGGCGAGGACAACCGCGATGGCCATTCGCACAATCTTTCCAGCAACCACGGTGTGGAGGGCGACACCGATGATCCGGCGATCCTCTCGTTGCGTGCACGGCAGATGCGCAACCTGCTGGCCACGCTGCTGCTGTCGCAGGGCACGCCCATGCTGCTGGCCGGCGACGAGTTCGGCCATTCGCAGCAGGGCAACAACAACGCGTACTGCCAGGACAACCCGCTGAGCTGGATCGACTGGGAGCGTGCCTCGCAGCCGGCGGCGCAGGCGCAGGTGGCATTCGTGCGGCGTGCACTATCGCTGCGCCGGCGCTATGGCCTGCTGCGCAGAAACCGGTTCCTGCGCGGTGAATACGATGAAGCGCTGGGCCTGCGCGATATCGACTGGCGGCATCCGGACGGCCGCAGCATGGAGGAGGCGGACTGGCACGACCCCGAACTGCGCGCGCTGCTGATTGTGCTGGACGGTCGAAGCCCCGACAGCGGCCTGCGTGAGCCCGGGCGGCATGTCAGCCTCGCCCTGCTGTTGAATGCCGGAGACCAGCCGCAGCGGTTCCGCGTATCGGATCAGGCGCTGTCGTTCCGGCGCGTACTGCTGCAGACCGACGAGGCGCCGCTGGAGCAGGACGGCACCGGCGACTGGACCCTGCCGCCGCGCAGCCTGTGCCTGCTCGCGGCCAGCAGCGCCTGATTGCAGCGCGCCCGCTCGGCGCGAAGACCGATCGGCAGCGCCGGGTCCCGCCCGGCCTGCCGTGAATCAGCCCAGCAGATGGCGCAGCAACCCGGCCGAGACCACGCCGATCAGCACGGTCGGCAGCATCGACAGCCGGGTGGCGGCCAGCAGGGTGATGGCCAGCGCAGCCAGATCGGCGGGCTTGTCGGCGACGAAATCCGGGGCGATCACCGAGATCAGCACGCAGCCCGGCGCAGCCTCCATGACCGTCACCGCACGCTTGCCGAGGGTGCGGTTGCGCAGGGCCAGGAAGCCGATGATGCGGGTGAGGTAGGTAACGGCTGCCATCAGCACGATGGTGAGCAGCGAGCTCCACTGGATCATGCCGCGTCCTCCGCCAGCAGCCAGGCGGCCACCAGCCCGGCCAGCGCACCGCTGGCGACGTACCAGGCGCCCGGAACCAGCAGATGGGTGCCTGCGGCCACCAGCAGGCTGACCAGCCAGGGCCGCGCTGCGCGCAGGCCCTGCCACATGCCACGCAGCAGCACCAGGAAGACCGCGGGGAAGGCCATGTCGAATCCATAGGCATGGATGTCGCCCAGCAGCGGGCCGGCGATCGCGCCCAGCGTCGTGCAGGTCACCCAGACCCCATACAGGCCGGCCGAGGTGCCCAGGTAGTAGGCGAGGCTGAAACCGTGCATGCGCCGCCGCGCGTCGGCGACACCCAGGGCCCAGCTTTCGTCACACATGAAGAACAACGCCGGCAGCGTGCGACGGCGTGGCAGGTGCTGCAGCAGCGGTGCCAGGCTGGCCCCCATCAATAGATGGCGACTATTGACCAGCGCGGTGATCGCTACGATGAGCGCGATGTGCGGAGGTGACGTCCACAGCTCGATGGCGGCGAACTCCGAGCCGCCGGCGAAGTTGAGCCCGGTCATGAGCGGTACTTCAAGCGCCGACAGGCCCTTCTGCGCAGCCTGTGCACCGAGCACCAGGGCGAAGGGAACGAAGCCGATCATCACCGGCACGGCAGCGCGCAGGCCGCGCAGGAACTCGGCGCGGGGCGTGACGTGGCAGGGGGCGTCAGGCGGAAGGAGGGAGGGTTGGGCGTCCATGTAGCGGAAGCGAGCGAGGGGGGCTTCATCCTAGCGGCGACGGCACGAAATCGGGTTGCGTTGATGCCATTCAATTGAGAATGTTGCGCATCTGATGCGGCAGATGGTCATAAGGCTGAAATCCAATGCAATTTCAACTCGATAACCTTGATCGCCGGATTCTCGAGGCGCTGCAGGTCGATGGTCGTCTGCAGAACCTGGAGCTGGCCAGGCAGGTCGGTCTTTCGCCGTCGGCCTGCCTGCGCCGGGTCCGCCTGCTGGAGGAGGGCGGCTACATCGACCGCTACGTGGCGCTGCTGAACGAGACCAAGGTTGGACGGGGCTTCACCGTATTCGTGCGGGTCTGGCTGCGTGGGCAGGACGAGGACACCACCAACCACTTCATAAACAGCATCAAGTCCCTGCCGGAAGTGCTTGAATGTCATCTGATGGCGGGCGACTGCGATTTTCTGCTGCGGGTGGCCGTGGCCGACCTGGACGCGTATCGCCAGTTCCAGATCCGGCATCTGAACAGGATCGCCGGGGTGCAGAACACCAAGACCGAGATCCCGATGCAGCGGATCAAGCAGACCACCCGGCTGTCGCTTTGAGGCCGTGCCGCGCCGGCCGCCGGTGCGGTGGTCATCGCAATGACATCTGCCCCCGGTAGGGTCTGACCCCGCTTGCCGGTCGCGCGCGGGCGACCTCCCGGTCGTGCCGCCTGCCTCCGTCACAGCTGCTGTCGCTGCCGAGGGTCATGTGTTCAACGTCAGGGGGCTGGATGGACGCCACGCGGTCAGAACATGGAGAGTGGCCATCGCTGCGTCGCTGCTGCTGGCCTTCGTCGCCACGGCCGAGGACGACGTCCGTGCCTACGACATTCCGGCGCAGCCGCTGGAGCAGGCAGTGGAGCGCTTCAGCGTCAGCAGCGGGTGGTCGGTGATGTACGCCGGCGAACTCGCTGCCGGTCGGCGCAGTTACCCGCTGCACGCCAGCCTGCCGCCGCTGCAGGCGCTGCAGACCCTGCTGCAGGAGACCGGCGTCGAAGCCGAGGTGATCGGCGCGCAGCGCGTGGTGCTTCGGCTGGGCGCGCAACCCGAACGCGCAGCCGGTACCGTCGGCCTGCTGCCGGAATCCGAGCGCAGCCGTCGTTTTGGCGGGCTGCAGCAGCGGCTGCGCGACGCGTTCTGTGACGACCCCCTGCTCGCACCGGGCCGCTACGCGGCGACGCTGCGTTTCCGCATCACCGCCGAGGGCCATGTCGACGATGCCGAACTGCTCGTCGGCAGCGGCGACGCCCGGCGCGATCGGCGCCTGCTGCTGGCTATCGGCAGGCTGGCGCCGTCCATCGACGCCGCCGCGTTGCCGCAGCCGGTGACGCTGCAGATCCAGCCCTCCCGTGCCGACCACGACTGTGGCCGGCGGCAGCCCCTTCCATGATTTCAAGGATTCGAACATGAGCAACGGAACGGCCGGGGCGGTGGACCTGATGGATCACCTGCTGGGGGCCTACGATGAACTCAAGCGCCGGCTGGTGCGCAAGCTGGGCTCGGAAGAGCTGGCAGGCGATGCGCTGCAGGACACCTGGATGCGCCTGAGCGCACGCCGCGACCGGCTGGACCCGGTGCAGAATCCGGCGGCCTATCTGCTGAGGATGGCGATGAACACCGTGATCGATCGGCAGCGCGCCGACCATCGCCTGCTCAGCTTGGAAGAAGTGGACGCGCTGATGGAGATGGCCGATCCGGGCCCCGGTCCAGCTCAGGCTGCGGAGCTTGATCGTGCCCTCGAAGACATGGTCGGCCTGCTGCACCGCATGCCCGAACGCCGCCGCCGGATCCTGCTGGCGATCCGCGTGGACGGCCTGCAGCAGCGGGACGTGGCCGCGCAGCTGGGCGTGTCGCTGCGGCTGGTGCAGCGCGAACTGAAAGCGGCCCAGGACTATCTGGCCGAGCGCAGAGGGCAGGGCCGGCAGGTGCGGTTCTGACCGGCGGCGTCCGTCTACACTTTGACGCCGAGCAGAACCCCGCAGCGTGCGGGCATGGCTGGACTGCGCATGGACCCTGATGATCGCCCGCACCGCACGCTCGACGCCGTGGAGCGCCAGGCCCACGCCTGGGTGGTGCGTCTGACGTCGGGCGAGGCCACGGCAGCCGACGGACGCAGGTTCCGCCAATGGTGCGCGACCGATTCGCGTCACCGCGAAGCGTTTGCCCGTGCGCGGCGGCAATGGGAGCAGGTGCGCGTGGCCGGTGAGCAGGTTCCGGCTGCGGCGCGCCAGCCGCAGGCACCGGGCCTGGCACGGCGATGGAGCCGGCGTGCATTCCTGGGGGCGGCCATCGCCGCCCCCGCCAGCCTCGCCGTGGTGGCAGTGATCCGTCCACCGTTGGGGCTGTGGCCGTCGGTGAGTGCGATGGCGGCCGACTTCCATACCGGCACCGGCGAGCGCCTCCAGCTTGCGCTGACGCCGCAGTTGACGCTGGAGCTGGATACGCAGAGCAGTCTGCGGCGCCGGATGGGTGCGGGTGGCGAGGGTTACGAGCTGGTGCAGGGGCAGGCGGCATTCGAGACCGCTGCGGGTTCACGCCTCGCACTGTACGCGGGGCCGGGCTGTGTGATCGCCGATGAGGGCGCAGCCCGGCTGGACGTGCGCAATACCGGGGGACACGTCCGGGTGACGTGCCTGCGCGGCAGCGCCCGCATCGAGCACCCGCAGGGCCGGCTGCGGCTGCAGGCCGGACAGCAGACCCGCTACGACGAACGCCTGAGCGGCGTGGTGGCCGAGGCCGTGGCCGCCGAGGTCAGCGCCTGGACCGAAGGCATGCTGGTGTTCCGCCGCGCGCCGTTGCGCGAGGTGGTGGACGAGATCAATCGCTATCGCCGCGGCAGGGTCCTGCTCGGTGACGGCGCACAGGCGCGTGCGCCGGTCAGCGGTCGCTTCCGCATCGATGACCCGGACGCGGCGCTGGAACAGCTGCGGTTGACGCTGTCGTTGGAGCTGCGTCGCTTCCCGGGCGGTATCGCCGTCCTGGGGTAGAGTCCCCGGCCACGCGCGTCGCGTGGCTGCCGCATGCAAGGAGAAGCCAAGGAATGCGCAACGAGACCATCGGTGTGCTCGACCTGCGACGCAACCTGTCCGCATTGCTGGAGACCACGCAGCGGCGTCCATTGACGGTGCATCGCTATGGATCGCCCTGGGTCTGCGTGGTGTCCGATCCGCAGTGGCAGGAACAGTCCGTGCTGCTGGATTTCGACCCGCAGGGCCATCCGCTGGCTGCCCTGCTGAGGTTGCAGCAGGCGCTGTCGCTGCCGGAGAAGGGCAGCGTATCACCGGCAATGGCGGCCCGCGGTCTGCTGCTGATGGCGATGCATGGCATACAGGGCCTGCCACAGTTGCACGACCAGGTGATCCATCACCGCTTGTGGCACTGGTTTGTGGCCGGTGCGGTGACCGCGATGGACGGATGGCAGTTGCCGGCACTGCGCCAGGCCACGGCCGCGTTGCTGGCCGACGCGGACGCGGCCGGGTTGCTGTCCGCATTTGGCCGACGTCCCGACGTGATGGTGCTGGCACGACAATGCGGCGGCATCGCTCCGTTGCTGGATGCCGATGCCTGCAGGCGCATGACGTCGCTGTGACAGAGCGGCTGAAGCGCAACGCACGGCACATCACGCGCAACGCGCTGTCGCTTCATCGACCCTGCTGACGTCTTCTCCAGAGTACGGCGCATCCGCGTCGTGGAGCGCAGGCAGCGTCGATGGCGGAACGTCGCAGGATCAGCATGCTCGAGCTGGATCGCCACCTGAGCCGGTCGCTGGAACAGGCCCGGCACGCGCCGCTGTGCGTACAGCGCTACGGGCATCCGTGGGTCTGGGTGCTTTCCAGCGACGCCTGGGCGGACGCCGCGCGATGGGCGGCGCTGGACGTCGAGGCGCATCCGCTGCTGGCGCTGCGCCGCGCAACCGATGCGCAACTGCCGGCGTGGCCGGAAGCAGCCATCGCGACGCTGCCCCTGGACATGGACGATGTCCGCATGCTGCAGCGTGCCGCTCTGCTGCTGTGGGTGCAGGCACTGGACAGCGCGCAACGGGTACACGATGACCTGCGCCATCACCAGGTGTACCGCCGCTTCGTCGGCTTCGGCCGTGGCAGCGCCTGGTCGCCGACGCAATGCGTGCGGATCCTGCAGGCCAGTCGCCACCCGCTGCTGCGTCGCTGCGTGGAAGGCGCGTTGGCGGCAGTACCTGCAACGCTGCTGCAGTCGGCTGGCGTGCCGCCGGCGGGCGCCAGCGCAGACAGGGTGGAGCAGCAGCGAATTGCAGGTGGATGTTTATCGTACTGACACATGCGCCGCTGACCATGGTGCAGCGGTCCCTTCCAGGATGACGAGGGCGGAACAATGGCAAGACAGCTTCGTGGTGGCAGGGCCCGGCAGCACGGTTTCAGCCTGATCGAGATCATGGTGGTGGTGGTGATCATCGGCATTCTTGCCGCACTGATCGTGCCGCGCCTGATGGATCGTCCCGATCAGGCGCGGGTGGTGGCGGCACGCCAGGACATCGCCGCACTGATGCAGGCGCTGAAGCTCTATCGCCTGGACAATGGCCGCTACCCCAGCACCGAGCAGGGATTGCAGGCGTTGGTGGCGCCGCCCAAGAGCAGCGGCGCGATGCCGACAACCCCCTATCTGGACCGCCTGCCGAACGACCCGTGGGGGCATCCGTACCAGTACCAGAACCCGGGCGCGCACGGCGACATCGACGTGTTCTCCCTTGGCGCGGACAGCAAGGCCGGAGGTGATGCCGGCAATGCGGACATCGGCTCCTGGCAGCTGTGAGGTCCACCGATGTCGCCTCCGATGGCAGCCTTTCCGTGTCGTCGCCAGCAGGGCATGGCGGTGATCGTCGCGATGCTGGTGGTCGCACTGGTGGCGGTGATCGCGACCGCGCTGCTGACCCGCCAGGCCGCGCAGCTGCGTGCGCTGCGTGGCGACCAGCTGCGGGCGCAGGTACGCATGGCCGTGGATGCCGCGCTGGAGCGCGCGGGGCAGCAGCTTCGTGACGACGCGCGCGAGCAGCTGACCACCGTGCGCGACGGTCGCTGGGCACGGCCGGTGCAACTGGATGCGCCGCTGCCGGTGCGCCTGCAGATGGTGGACGCGCAGTCGCTGTTCAACCTGCGCAACCTGTTGTCGCAGGGCCAACCGGATGCGCAGGCGCGGCAGGCCTTCGTGGCGCTGTGCGTGGAGCAGGGGGTGTCTGCGGCTACATGCAGCGGTGCCGCGGACCACATCCAGGCACGGCTGCGCGACGGTGATCGCGCCGCGCAGGCGCCCCTGCCGCGCGAAGCCCTGATCGGGCAGGCGCTGGCCGATGCCGAGCCACGCGCCGTCCGGGCGTTGTCCCGGCGCACGGTGGTGTTGCCGGCGCAGACGCTGGTCAACGCCAATACGACTGACTTGGCCGTGCTGCAGGCGGTTGCACCCGGCGCTGATCCGGGCCGGCTGCGGGCGCTGGTGGACGAGCGCGATGGCGGCCGCTGGCTGCTCAACCGCGGTGATATTGCCAACCGCCTGCAGGTGAGCAGCGAGCAGATGTCGGTGATGCCGCTGGGCATCCACAGCGAATGGTTCCTGGCGGTCGGACAGGTCCAGGCAGACGACCGCGACGTCGATTTCCGCGCGTTGATCTGGCGTGAGTACCGCGATGACAGCGTGCGCGTGCAGCGTGTATGGACGAGGATCGGCGCATGAGCGTGCAGCTGCGGGTGCGCCTGCCGGCGCTGGATCGACTGCAGGCCGACAGCCGGGTGGAGTGGGCGCAACTGCGACGCGGTGACGTGGCGGCGCATGGCTGCGAGGCGCTATCGGCGTTGGGACAGCGCCATCCGCAGGCACAGGTGCACGCCTGCCTCGATCCGCATGACCTGATCCTGCTGGAACTGCAGCTGCCGCCGCTGTCAGGTCGCCGGCTGCAGGCCGCGCTGCAGGGCGAGGTGGAGGCGATGCTGCTGGACGACCTGCAGGATGTTGCGCTGGCCAATGGGCCGCAGGCGGCTGACGGGACCGTGCCGGTGGCATGGCTGGGCCAGCAGGCCGTGGCCCAGGCGCAGCAGCTGCTGGCGTCGTGCGGCCTGAGCCTGCAGGGGCTGTACCCGACGCCGCTGCTGCTGCCGTGGACGGAGGGGCGGGCCACGCTGGAGGCGAAGGGCGAGCACCTGCTGGTACGCAGCGGGCGCGACCGCGGCTTCGTGCAGTGGAGTGGCGGGCGCGACGTGGCAGCCGTGCTGCAGGCAACCTCCCTGCGCCTGCAGCAGGCCGGCGTGCAGGCCGTGCAATGGGTGCATGCGGTGCCCTCGGGTTGGCCCGGACACCTGCAGACCAGCACAGTGGCCGCGGGCAGCGAGGCCAGCGGCCCGCTGCCGGCATGGGCACTACCGCTGCAGCGCGGCGGACGACGCCTGCCACGAGTGGCGATCGGGCTGGCACTGGCGGCCGCGGTGCTCGCCGCGACGGGCCTGCAGTTGCAGGTCTCGCGCTGGCGCGGCGAAGGTGAGGCGTTGCAGCGGGAAATGACGCGGCAGTTCAGCGCGCAGTATCCGGAAATCACCGAGGTACTGGATCCGGTCCTGCAGGCACGGCGTGCGTTGGCCGCACCGGTGCAGACGGCTCCACTGCCGCGGATACAGCAACAGGTCGCGCTGGCATTGCAGGCGGTTCCGGAGCTGGCCGGCCGCGTTCGCGGCATGGACTACACGCCCGGCGCGCTTGAACTGGAACTGGACGCCGATGCGCAGGCGCTGGCCGATGATGCGCAGCATCTGGAACGATGGCAGCAGGCGGCGCAGGCGCAGGGCCTGCAGCTGGTCCGCCAGGGCGGTGGCCGCCTGCGGCTGAGCACCGGGGGCAGCCGATGAGGGTACGGACTGCGTGGATGGAAGGCGGCATCGCGGCGCTGTCGCAGTGCTGGCGGCGCCTGCAGCTACGCGAACGCGTCATGCTGACGACGATGGTGGGTGCACTGCTGGCCGCTGCGCTGTGGGCATTCTGGCTGGAGCCCCTGCTGAAGCAGCGCAGCTACTGGCAGGTTGAGCTGCCGCGCCTGCAGGCACAGATGCGGGCACTGGCGCCCTTGCTGGACGCGCGCGAGCGCCAGCGCCTGGCCCGGGAGCAGCGGCCGACACTGACCAGCCTGCGTTCGCGGATCGCCGCCGCCGGCCTTGCCGATGCCGTGCGGGTCGACGCGCGCGAGGGACGCTGGCACGTGCAGGTGCAGTCGGTGCCCGCCGATGTGCTCTGGAACTGGCTCCTGCCGCTGCTGGCCGACCCGACCATCGAACTGCAACGACTGCAACTGCAACGCACAGGGGACGCGGATATGCCGGCGGCACGCATTTCAGGAAGCATCGTGATGAAGGCCGTTGCGGGTGAGCTTCGATGAGGTCGATGCGCGGTCTTGCCTGTGGCGCGGTGCTGGCTCTGGTCGTGGGGATGGTCCACCTGCCCGCGCCGGCATGGGCGCAGGATGCCAGCGACGAGCCGGTGCAGTTGAATCTGGTGGATACCGATATCGGTGGCGTGCTGCGGATGGCGGCGCGTTTCACCGGCCGCCAGTTCCTGATCGATCCACGCGTGACCGGCAAGATGACGGTGGTATCGGATGGTCCTGTCAGTCGCGCGCAGGCCTATCAGCTTCTGCTCGGCGCACTGCGCATGCGTGGTTTCGCCGTGGTCGAGAACGGTGGCATCAGCCGGGTCGTGCCACAGGCCGATGCCAAGCTGCTGGGCGGCCGGGTAGGCGGCGGAGCGGCAGGTGGAGAGGTCGCCACACGGACCTTCGCGCTGCGTTACGAGAATGCGGCCGCACTGGTCGCGGTGCTGCGGCCGATGATCAGCCCGGACAACCCGATCACCGCCAACGCGGGCAACAATACGCTGGTCATCACCGACTATGCCGACAATCTGGAACGCATCGCGCGGGTGATCGCCAGCGTGGACACCCCGGCTGGCATGGACACCGACGTGGTCAAGCTGCAGCAGGGGATCGCCGTGGATGTGGCCGCGATGGTCGCACCGTTGCTGGATGCGCAGGGCGCCGAGCCGGGCCAGAAGGTGGTAGTGATGGCCGATCCGCGCAGCAACAGCGTGCTGCTGCGCTCCAGCAGCCCGGGGCGCACGCGGTTGGCACGCCAGCTGGTGGAGAAGCTGGACCGGGCACAGGACGAGTCCGGCAACCTGCATGTGGTCTATCTGCGCAATGCACAGGCCACGCAGCTGGCGGGCGTGCTGCGTGGCGTGGTGGCCGGGCAGAGCGACGCGCAGGCGATGGGCAGCAGCGAGGGCATCACGCCGCTGCCTGGCGGGGCCGCTCGCAGCGCGCCGACGCAGCCGCAGCCGCAGCAGGCCGGGGCCACGGGCAATGCGCTGCCGTCGCAGCGGCTCGATCCGGACCGGCGCGACCCCGCTGATGCCGGCAGCAGTGGCTTCAGCCAGAACGGCATCTCCGTACAGGCCGATGTCGCTACCAACACGCTGCTGATCTCGGCGCCGGAGCCGGTGTACCGCAACCTGCGTCGGGTGATCGACCAGCTCGACCAGCGGCGCGCGCAGGTGCTGGTGGAAAGCCTGATCGTGGAAGTCAACCAGACCGATGCCGCTGAACTGGGGGTGCAGTGGATGTTGGGCAATGGCCGCACGTTCGCAGGCACCCACTTCGGTGGTGCGACCGGCGGCAGCGGCCTCAATGGCACAGCGCGCACCACGCTGGACGTGCTGCCGCGCGATGGCCTCAACGTGGGCGTGATCGATGGCACCATCACGCTGCCGGGCGTGGGCCAGATCCTCAACATGAAGGCACTGGCCAACGCGCTGCAGAGCAAGGGCGGTGCCAACATCCTGTCCACGCCGAACCTGATGACGCTGGATAACGAGGCCGCCAGCATCATGGTCGGCCAGACCGTCCCATTCGTCAGCGGCCGCTATGTCACCGACGGCGGAGGTGGCAGCAACAATCCGTTCCAGACCATCGAGCGTGAGGACATCGGCCTGAAGCTGCGGGTGCGCCCGCAGATCTCCGAAGGCGGGACGGTGAAGCTGGACATCTATCAGGAAGTGAGCAGCATCGACGGGCAGAGCTCCAGCAGCGAGGGCATCATCACCAACAAGCGGGCACTGGACACCAGCGTGCTGCTCGACGACGGCCAGATCATGGTGCTGGGCGGCCTGCTCGAGGACAGCGTCAGCCACGGTCGCGACGCGGTGCCGGGCCTGGGCCGGATTCCGGTACTGGGCGCGTTGTTCCGCAGCGACACGCGCAGGCGCGCCAAGACCAACCTGATGGTGTTCCTGCGACCGCACGTGGTGCGTGACCCGGCGGCCGGCCAGCGCCTGACCCGCGATCGCTACGACTACATGCGCAACGCCCAGGCCGGTGCACAGCCGGTGCAGAGCTGGGCATTGCCGGCGCTGTCGGCGCCGCAGCTGCCGCCACAGGACCTGGGTACGCTCGGCCAAGGCAACGCGCGCGACGGCCAGGGGCGACCATTGCAGAACACCAGTCTGGCCGCCCTGTACCCGACCGGCGAGGGCACTGCGCAACATGTGCAGTTCGCGCAGGGCCTGGACCCCGCACGCGCCGCGCAGGCGGTGGCGCAGGTGCGGGCATTGGGGCTGCAGGCGTACGCAGAAGCCACACCCGGCGCAGCGGGTCAGCGCCTGCGGGTGCGACTGCCACGCGATCCGGCACAGCTGGACCCGGCCCTGCAGCAGCTGCGGGGGTTGGGATACACCCCGGAACTGGTGATCGGGCCGTGACCGTGGCCAACGATCTGCGATCACTGCCGTATGCCTGGGTGCGCAGCCACGGGGTGATGCTGGCCGACACGGGTGATGGGCCGGTCCTGCTGGGCACCGCCGAGACCCCGGCCTGGGCTGTCGCCGAGCTTCGCCGCCGGCATGGACCCCTGCCGTTCCAGCAACTGGACAGTGCGGCCTGGCAGCAGCGGCTGGGCGAACAGTATCGTGACGGCGGCGACGCCGCGGCGGTCGTCGGCGCGGCGGAGAGCGAAGTCGACCTTGACCGGCTGATGCAGGACATGCCGGAGATCACTGATCTGCTGGATGCACAGGATGACGCGCCGGTGATCCGCATGATCAATGCGCTGCTGGCACAGGCCGCGCGCGATGGCGCCAGCGACCTGCACATCGAGCCGTTCGAGACCCATTCGGTGGTCCGCTACCGTGTCGATGGCACGCTGCGCGACATGGTGCAGCCGCGGCGCGCCCTGCATGCCGCCCTGGTGTCGCGCATCAAGATCATGGCGCACCTGGATATTGCCGAGAAGCGCCTGCCACAGGACGGGCGCATCGCCCTCCGCGTAGGCGGCCGGCCGCTGGACATCCGCGTGTCCACCGTGCCGACCGGGCACGGCGAGCGCGCGGTGCTGCGCCTGCTGGAGAAGGATGCCGGCCGGCTGCAGCTGCAGCGCCTTGGCATGGCCGACGACACCCTGGCCACGTTCACCGGCCTGATCCGCCAGCCACACGGCATCGTGCTGGTCACCGGCCCGACCGGCAGTGGCAAGACCACCTCGCTGTACGCAGCGCTCGGCCAGCTCGACAGCGGCACCAGCAACATCCTCACCGTGGAGGATCCCGTGGAGTACGACTTCGCGGGCATCGGCCAGATCCAGGTCAATGCGCGTATCGGGATGACCTTCGGCACCGCGCTGCGCGCGATCCTGCGCCAGGATCCGGACACCATCATGATCGGTGAGATCCGCGACCTGGAAACCGCGCAGATCGCCGTGCAGTCGTCACTGACGGGTCATGGCGTGCTGGCCTCGCTGCATACCAACGATGCGATCTCGGCAGTGACCCGGCTGGCAGACATGGGGGTGGAGCCGTTCCTGCTGGCGTCTTCGCTGCGCGGTGTGCTGGCACAGCGGCTGGTAAGGCGCCTGTGCATGCAGTGCCGGCGCGCGGAGGTCGACGCCGACGGTCGCACGGTGTGGCGGGCAGTGGGCTGCGCAGCCTGCGCACACAGCGGCTACCGCGGGCGAACCGGCATCCATGAGCTGTTCGTGGTTGATGATCGGGTGCGCGCGCTGATCCATGAAGGGCAGGGCGAGCCCGCGCTGCGCCAGGCGGCACGGGCCGCCGGCATGCGCAGCC
This sequence comes from Stenotrophomonas sp. STEN225, assembly GCF_056756445.1. NCBI lineage: Bacteria > Pseudomonadati > Pseudomonadota > Gammaproteobacteria > Lysobacterales > Lysobacteraceae > Stenotrophomonas > Stenotrophomonas sp. STEN225. The sequence continues at coordinate 178,143 of NZ_JBRRBV010000005.1, forward strand.
TCCGCGAGGACGGCCAGCGCTGGGTCGACAGCGGCCTGACCACGCTGGAGGAAATCCTGCGCGTCAGCGGCGACGGTTGACGCGACGATGGCGCTGTTCGACTACCAGGCCGCCAACGCGCAGGGACGCATCGAAAAGGGCCAGCTGGATGCCGACAGCCCGCGTGGCGCGCGCCAGCTGCTGCGCGGGCGTGGGCTGACGCCCGTGCAGGTCAGCCCCGCGCGCGGCGCAGGCGGGGGCTGGGGAACACGCCGGCTTTCAGCGAGCGAACTGGCCTGGGCCACCCGCCAGCTGGCCAGCCTGCTCGCCGCCAGTCTGCCGCTGGAGGGCGCATTGAGTGCCGTCATCGAGCAGGCAGAGCGACCGCATGTGGCCCAGGCGCTGACCTCGGTGCGCGCCGATGTGCGTGCGGGTCAGCGCTTGACCGTGGCCCTGGCGGCCCGGCCGCGCGACTTCCCGCCGATCTATCGTGCCCTGGTCGGCGCCGGCGAGGACTCGGGCGACCTGGCGCGGGTGATGGAACGCCTGGCCGATTACATCGAGGAGCGCAATGCGCTGCAGGCCAAGGTGCTCACGGCGTTCATCTATCCAGCGGCGATCAGTCTGGTATCGGTGGCGATCGTGATCTTCCTGCTCAGCTATGTGGTGCCGCAGGTGGTGACAGCGTTCGTGCAGGCACGGCAGACACTGCCGATGCTGACCCAGGTGATGTTGGCCGCCAGCGCGTTCGTGCGCAGCTGGGGTGCATGGACAGCGCTGGGCATCGGCCTGCTGGTTGCGGCATGGCGGCTGGCGTTGCGCCGCACCGATCTGCGCCTGCGCTGGGATGCGATGCTGCTGCGCGTACCGGTGATGGGGCGCTTCGTGCTTGGCGTGAACAGTGCGCGCTTCGCCTCGACGCTGGCCATCCTGCTCGATGCCGGCGTGCCATTGCTGCGCGCGCTGGAGGCAGCGCGGCAGACACTGGGAAACACGCTGCTGGTGCGCTGCGCCGAGGATGTTGCCGCGCGCGTGCGTGAGGGCGCGGCACTGGGCGCTGCGTTGAAAGTGCAGAAGGTCTATCCGCCGATCCTGGTGCATCTGGTCACCAGTGGTGAAAAGACCGGCACACTTGCGCCCCTGCTGGATCGCGCCGCGCAGACCCTCTCGCGCGAGATCGAGCGGCGCGCGATGGCACTGACCGCACTGCTCGAGCCGACCATGATCCTGGTGATGGGCGGGGTGGTGCTGACCATCGTGCTGGCGGTGCTGATGCCGATCATGGAAATGAACCAGCTAGTGCAGTGACGGGCGTGCGGCGCACAGGCCACGCTTCTCCACACAATCCTCCATACCTTTTTTCGATCTTCCACAGGTTTCTTAAGCGGCCTGTCATCGGCACGGACGAGCATGAGCCTGTCGTCGCGGAGCGGGCTGGGAGGCCCTCAGCGACAGCAGGCGTGTAGTGACCGTTCCTCCCTTGGCGTTTCCCTTCGCAGCAAACCCTTCAGGAGAAGATCATGTACAAGTACAAGACTCTGGCCGCGCTGGTTGCCACCGCGCTGCTCGCCACTGCCGGCGCCGCGTCGGCGCAGACCGTTACCGGCGGTGGTGCATCGCTGCCGGCCGACCTCTACAAGGGACAGGCTGACAGCATCCTGCCGGCCAACTTCAGCTACGCCGTGACCGGTTCGGGCACCGGCAAGAAGGCGTTCCTGGAGAACAATTCGGCGCTGTTCTCGACCACCGGCACCGTGCATTTCGCTGGCAGCGACTCGGTGCTGAGCGCGACCGAACTGAGCACCTACACCACCAACCACAACCAGTCGACCAATGCCAACCGCTACGGCGCCCTGATCCAGGTGCCGTCGGTGGCCACCTCGGTGACCATCCCGTTCAACAAGCCGGGTTCGGCCGTCAACCTGAGCGTGGCGCAGATCTGCGGCGTGTTCTCGGGCGCGATCAGCGACTGGTCGACCATCGACGCCAACCGCAGCGGTCCGATCCGTGTGGTCTACCGCACCGAAAGCAGCGGCACCAGCGAAATGTTCACCCGCTTCCTGGCTGCCGCCTGCGCCGCTGAGCCGGCTGCGACCTCGAACCTGGTCGGTGGCACGTTCGCCGTGAAGTCGACCTTCGCCGACCTGTACAAGCGCGATGCCAACAAGAACCTGCCGGCGTTCCTGGTCGCCGCGCCGGCCACGGGCGGCACCTCGCTGTACAACGCTGTCTATGCGGCGGATGGCCGCATCGGCTACGTCGGCCCGGACGTGATCCCGAGCCTGACCGATGCGACCAAGGTTGCCAAGGTCAAGGGCTTCTCGCCGGACCAGGTGAGCGTGCAGGCCACCCTGGATACCGTCGCTCCGCCGACCGGCACCGCTGCCGAGAACCCCGCCAACTGGGTGCCGGTGTTCGGCAACCCCTCGGCCGGCTATCCGATTGCCGGCTACACTAACCTGGTGATCGGCCAGTGCTACAAGGATTCGGCAGTTGCCACCAGCCTGCGCGGCTTCCTGGCCCGTCATTATCCGGCGACCTACCCGGCGGCCTACGAGGCGTCGATCACCGGCCATGGTTTCATCCCGCTGACCAAGGCCTGGCGCGATGCGATCCGCAACCGCTTCGTGCTGGCCAGCAGCGCAGCCGGCCTGAACAATCCCAGCACCTGTGCGGGCATCGGCCGTCCGCTGTAATCCGCAGCACCGCGTGAACCCTGTTTGACCCGGCGCCGGCCCCTGTGGCCGGCGTCGCCATTTCCGCCGTGCGGCGTGCAGCGCCATCGCCCCCTGCACGCTGTCGGCTTCATGTCATGCGAACCGTCTATCAGTGGCAGGGCATGCGTTGCGCGTGTCTCCGATCACCGCCGCCAGTGCGGTCCACCAGGTTGATGAGGTTACGATGTCGCACCCGCTCCCGTCCGCTGTTCATCCGGCCGCGCCGATGCGCCGCAATCATCCGATGGCCTGGGCCATCGCGGTCGCACTGGGAAGCGTGGTCGCCCCGGCCAGCCAGGCCCAGCAGGCTTTCAGCCCGGCCTGGTTCGCCGAGCGCGGCGCAGCGCAGGGCGCTGCGAGCCAGAGCGGGCGCATGCCCAACGGCGTGCCCATCCAGTTCCAGTTGCCGGCCCAGCAGCAGGATGCTGCGCGGCAGAAGCTGCAGCAGTCGATCGACAATCTCGGCACCGCCGCGCAGGCCATCGCCCTGCAGCAGCGCCTGCAGGATCAGGCGCGGCAATCGCGGCGGGAGGCCGGGTTCATCGTTGCCGACGGATTGGGCAGGGACGGGTTGAAGGTCGATGAGAATCCGTTGACCCGGGGCTGGATCAACGCCCGCGAGGCGATCCAGTCACAGGGCAGTGACGGACGTGTCCAGGTCAGCATCGAGCAGACCGCGGACAAGGCGATCCTGAACTGGGAGAGCTTCAATGTCGGTCAGAACACCCACCTGAACTTCGTGCAGAGCCCGGACTGGGCCGTGCTCAACCGGATCAACGATCCGAATGCGCGGCCCAGCCAGATTCTTGGCCAGCTCACCGCGGGCGGCACGGTGTTCGTGGCCAACCGCAACGGCGTGGTGTTCGGCAACAACAGCCAGGTCAACGTCCGCAACCTGGTCGCGGCGGCGGCGCGCATCAGCGACGGCCAGTTCCGCGACACCGGGTTGTACAGCGCGGATACGAATACGGCGGCCCTGAGCGATGCCGTTGGCAAGGTGATGGTGGAGCGGGGCGCACGTATCGCGACCCACGAGCCGACCAGCGCCACGCGTGGCGGCGGTTACGTGCTGCTGGCGGGACACAGCGTGGAGAACGCCGGCCAGATCGAGGCACGAAAGGGCCAGGTGCAGCTGGCGGCGGGCGACAGTTTCGTGATCCGGCGCGGCGTTGGCACCGCAGCCAATACCAGCTCGACCACGCGTGGCAATGAAATCGCGCCGCGCTTCATCGCCGACAGTACCGCGGGCAGCGTGCGCAATACCGGCCTGCTGCGTGCCCGCGAGGGTGACGTGACCCTGGCCGGACGCAACGTCGAGCAGGCCGGCGTGGCCGTGGCCAGCACGACGCTCGCACAGCGCGGCACCGTGCATCTTCTGACCTCGGCCAGTGATGCCGGCAGCACCGTCACGCTCGCCGATGGATCGACCACGGCGGTGCTGATCGAGGACGATGGCAAGGCCACGGCACTGGACACCCAGCGCGACAGCCTCATCAGGGAATCGGCAGAGCAGGATGCGATCCGCGCGGGTGCGCGCTCGGCAACCTTCGACAATCTCTCCCAGCACAACGACCGACGCGACCAGTCGCGGGTGGAGATCGTCTCCGGTGGCAACATCCATTTCCGCCCCGATTCGCTCACGGTTGCCACGGGCGGCCAGGTCATCGCCGACGCGGTGGCCCGCAGCTACGTCGACGATGCAGCACGCGTGGACGTGTCGGGTGCCGTGGGCGTGCAGGTCTCGATGGAAAGCAACAATGTCCAGATCAAGGTGCAGGGCAACGAACTGCGCGATGCGCTGGACAACCGTGACAGCGGCAAGCTGACCAGCAGCGAGGTCTGGGTCGACCGCCGCAGGCTCATCCACGTGCCAGCCGGAACCGGGGGCTACGACGGTGAGCGCTGGTATGCCGCAGGCGGCCTGCTGGAAGTGGGCGGCTACCTCGACAACCAGGGGCATTCGATCGGCGAATGGGCCGCGCAGGGAGGCACCGTCCTGCTGGGTGGCAGTGAAGTGATCACGCATGGTGGGTCACGCATCAACCTTGCGGGTGGCAGCCTGGATGTGCAGAGCGGCGTGATCCGGCAGAGCTGGGTGCGCGGCGTGGATGGCCAGGTGTACCGCCTTGATGACGCACCGGCGGAGATGCTGTTCGACGGGGTGTACAACGGCCATGAGGTGAAACAGGAGCGCTGGGGCGTCACCGAGACGTTCCGCGATCCGGTCGTGTTCGCGGCGCAGCGTGTCGACAACGGGTATACGGTCGGCCGCGATGCAGGACGCCTGATCGTCTCCGCCCCGACGGCGGTGCTGGACGGCCACGTGGAGACCGCCACCTTCCAGGGCGCGCAGCAGAACCGCCGGCCCGATGCCGCACTGGACGGCTATGCACAGGCGCAGACGGCAGCAGCGCGCAACGCACAGCTCTACCTCGGGCGTTATGACGGCCAGGGCCGCAGCGGCGTGTTCGGTTCGGACGTGCGCGTGGATGACAAGGCGCCGAAGACGGCGGCGTGGTCACTGCTGGCACCGGTCGGGGAAGAGCGACGCGACACGGTGTGGCTGGACATCGCAGAGTTGAGTGCCCAGCAGTGGGGGCGGATCGATCTGGCGAGCGCCGATCGCATCAGCATTGACGGCCGCCTTCGGTTGCAGGCGGGTGGACAGCTGAATCTGACCGGCAGCGAGGTGGAACTGGCGGGCGACATCGGCATTGCCGGCGGCCAGCTGTCGGCGGGCAACCTGCTGGAGGTGCAGGGCAGGCCGACGGCACTGCTGCACGATGGCCGCGCACGCACCGTTATTGCCGACGGTACCCACATCGATCTTGCCGGTGAATGGAGCAACGCAGCGTTGGGAGAGCCACTGGATGCGGGTGGTGCCTGGACGGATGGCGGCCGCTTGAGCCTGAGCAACAGCCATGACGTGAGGGTGGGCGCGGGGGCGACGGTCGACGTCGAGGCCGGCGCCGCGCTGGACCTGCGCGGCAAGGGTCGTGTCGGCAAAGGGGGCAGCATCAGTCTGCAGGCGAACAGCAGCACGGTGGCAACGGACGGCAGCGGCCGGGTGCAGCTGGGCGAGGGCAGCCGGTTCAGTGGCCTTGGCCAGGGCAGCGGCACGTTCTCGCTGGGCACCGGTGGCCGGGTGCGGGTAGGCGATGCGGATCCGGCCGATGCTGCCGTGCTGCAGATCGATGCCGGCCTGTTCGGCAGCGGCTTTGCCCAGTACGACATCAATGGCCATCAAGGGCTGGAGGTTGCCGATGGCACGCAGCTGGCAGCGAGCATGCCGGGCCTTCGGGTCACCGCGGACGCGCGCGCCGCGACGGACCGGAAGGATGCACTGGAGCGCTGGCTGGCACCGCTCTACAGTGCCGATCCGATGAGCGGGCTGGTCCGCCAGCGCAGCGGTGCCAGCGTGAGCCTGCGCTCGGATCGCAACAGCGTCGGCGGCGACCTGCGGGTGGGCAAGGCCGCGCTGATCGAGGTCGACCCGGGGCAGGCGATCTCCCTGCTCGGCGCCGGCAACATCGACGTGGAAGGTACGTTGCGTGCGCAGGGGGGACGCATCAGCATCGACGATGTGCGCCTGCCGACCACGCTGTATGCCGGGCAGCGGATCGAGCGGACCTGGCGGTTCGCCGACGGTGCGCTGCTGGATGTCAGTGCGGATGCGGTGTCACTGGCCGATGCCGGTGGCCGCCTGCAGGGACAGGTGCGGGCCGGCGGGCGCATCGAGATCGGCGGCGCGCTCGACTGGGAGAGCTCTGCGTCGGTGGACAACCGTCCGCCTGAAGCCTTCGTCGTGCTCGAGCGTGGCGCGCAGCTGCGGGCAGCAGGCGCCTCGGCGCCGCTGGATGTCGACGGGAAGGGACGGACCCGGGTGGACAGCGACGGCGGGCAGATCGTGCTGCGTTCGGCCAACGCTCTGTACCTGGACGGCGCAATGGATGCCTCTGCCGGCGGCAGTAGCGCGCGTGGCGGCACCTTGGGCGTAGCCTTTGGTGGCAGCGTTCATGCGCGCGGTGCGAGCGAGGAGGTACTGCGCGCGCGTGGCATCACGCTCAGCCAGCGCAGCCCGGTCGACGCGGTGCTGCCGGACCGGCTGGAGTACGGGCACGCGGCGCTGTCGGTGGAGCAGATCCAGGCCGGTGGCTTCGACACCCTGTCCGTGTTCGGTGACGTCCGCGCGGAGGGCGATGTCGACCTGCGCATGGGCCAGAGCCTGCGCATCTACGGACAGGGGCAGTCAAGCCTCGGCATGGCCGTGGCAGCACCGCAGTCCAGCGGCATTTCGCTGAGTGCTCCGCACCTGCTGCTGGCACAGTCGCACTGGCAGTCGCTGCCGGGTGAGAACCTGGTGGTTACCGATACCGTGGCGTCGGCTGCGGAAGGCGACCACGTGCTGTCGGCGAGGGCTGATCTGATCGACATCCGTGATGTCACCTGGCTGCCCGGCTTCTACCAGGTCGTGCTGGACAGCCGCAGCGACGTGCGGCTGCTCAACGCGGTGTCCAACGGCGGATCGATCAGTGCGTTGATGGCGAGCGGGTCGATGGACGTGAGTGCCGCCCGCCTGTACCCCACCTCCGGTGCGACGGGCTACCTCGTCGCGGGTGCGTCTGCGGCGACCGTGGCGACGCCCGGATACTGGTCAGATCCGGATGCGGTGCTGCGCATCCGGGGTACCGGCACGGCGGCGGCCACTCCGCCGGAGTCAGCGCTGGGCGCGTTGCAGCTGGTGGCAGCGACCGTGCAGCAGGGCGGAAACGTGCAGGCGCCGATGGGGGCGCTGCAACTGGGCGGCCTGATCCTGGGCGGCACACGTGCCAGCCGGGTGGAGCTGTTGCCGGGCAGCATCACCTCCACCAGTGGCGCAGGTCTGGCGCTGCCCTACGGCGGTACCGTGGACGGCGTGTCGTGGAGAAGAGGCAGCAGCAGCCTGGAATCACTGACGCCGGGTGGCATTGCGTCCAAGGGCGTGACCGTAACCGCCAACGATGTGGATGTGCATGCCGGTGCGCTGCTGGACGTGTCAGGTGGCGGCGAACTGACCGGCGCGGCATTTGTCTCAGGCCGCGGTGGCTCCGTCGACGTGCTGCGCACTGCGCTGGCCGATGCCAACCCGCGCTATGCGTTCAGTGCCTCCGGCAACCCGGTGTACGCGATTGTGCCGGGACGTGCCGGCAGCTTCGCACCCAGCAGTGATGATGGCTTCTCTGCTCCAGCGGTGGGCCAGCAGATCACCGTACCCGCCGGCGTTCCCGGCCTGCCTGCGGGGACCTACACATTGCTGCCGGCCAGCTTCGCGCTGCAGCCGGGTGCATTCCGCGTCGAACTGGGCGCGACGGGAACCTCCGGCGTACCGCAGCCGATCCAGACCGGCACCGGGACCTGGCGCGTGTCCGGCCAGCAGGGATCGGCACTGGGTGGGGTGGCGTCGCCGCTGCTCACCGACATCCTGCTGACGCCGGCGGCGGTGGTGCGCCGGCATTCCGGCTACAACGAAACCAGCTACAACAGCTTCGTGCAGGCCACCGCCGACCGTCGTGGCGAGGCGCGCGGCTGGCAGACCATCGATGCGCTGGGGCTGACCCTGGCACTGGGTGAAGGCGCTGGCCGCGAGGGAACCGCGGCCATCGACTTCGCCGGCACGGCGCGCTTCTCCGCGGCCAATGAAAAGGGACGCGGCGGCACCCTGTTCGCCACGCTCGCCAGCCCGGCCGTGGGTTCGCTGGAGATCGCTGCTGCCGGCAGTCCGTCGCAGGCGCACGATCGTGGCGCGACCTTCACCGACGACGCACTGAATGCGCTGCGGCCGGAACGCATGGTGATCGGCGGACAGTTCAATGAGACGGCTTCGCTGGTGGCGGTGTCCGGCGCGGTGCGCGATGTGGCGATCCGCTCCGGTGCGACCCTGCAGGCGCCGGAGATACTGGTGGCTGCGGCGTCCGGTGGCAGCGGCATCCTGGTCGAAGCCGGGGCGACACTCGATACCTTGTCTTTCGCACGCGACACCGCGTCCGCGCCGACCGTGCCCTATCAGGTCAATGGCGGCCTGCTGGCCGTCTCGAACCAGCGCCTGAACCTGATCACCGGTACGACCGGCGTGGCGGCAGGGCCGGTCGCGATCGACATCGGCGGCTGCCAGACGGACTGCGAAGGCGAGGCACGGCTGGTATCCGATGGCAGCATCGGGGTGGCCACCGATGGCGTGCTGCAGATGCGCGATTCCGCCCGTTATGGCACGCGCCAGCTGGGCGTGAGCATGGCGGCGCTCAACCTCGGCAGCGCCGAGGCGATCGCGCAGGCAGCGGCCGCAGGGGCGTTGCCAAATGGCATGACCATGAACCAGTCCGTGCTGCAGCAGCTGCTGCGCGGCAATGATGCCACCGGCGCACCGGCGCTGGATACGCTGAGCCTGGTCGCACGCGATTCGGTCAACGTGTTCGGCAGTGTCGACCTGGATGCGCGCGACAGTGCCACCGGCCGCGGTGGCCTGCAGACGCTGGTGCTGGGCGCGCAGGCCATCCATGGCTATGGTGCGGCGAGCGACCGTGCGCGCATCCTGGTGGACACACTGGTCTGGGACGGTTCGCTGGCGGCGACGCAGGCACCGGGCAGCGATGCGTCGGCGCCGCCGGCCGATCCCATGGTGGACCGGCTCGGCGCGGGGCAGCTGGATATCGTCACCCGCAACCTGCAGCTGGCGCGCGCGCCGTTCAGCCGTCCCAGCTCCGAGGTGCCCGCGAGCCGCCAGATACTCGGCTTCAGCGCGCTCAACCTCAGCGCATCCGGGCAGCTGCTGTTTTCCGCGCAGGGCACGCTGGACGTGTACCAGCAGCGCGGTGACTATCTCGCGGACAAGGGCTGGCAGTACAGCGGTGGCAGCATCGGCATCGACACGCCGCTGCTGACAGCCGATCCCGGTGCGCAGCTGCGGGTGCGGACCGGCGGCGACTTCCGTCTGCAGGGCGGCCGCGGCACGACCGGCGGCGACGCGCTGGGCAGCGAACTGAGCATCGATGCGCAGCGGATCGCGCTGGACAGCACGATCGCACTGGCCTCCGGCCGCCTGTCAGTGAACGCGCGCGACGGCATCGCGCTCGGCGGCCAGGCGGCGCTGGATCTGGCGGGACGCAGGGTTACGCTGTACGACGTGGACAGGTACAGCTGGGGCGGCGACGTGCTGCTGTCCAGCGATGCGGGTGACGTCAGCACTGATGCCGCCTCACGCATCGATCTGTCGGCGCGCAACAACCGCGGCGGACGGCTGACGGTGAACGCCCTGGCCGGGCGGGCCGATCTGGCCGGTGGCATCGAGGGGGCTGCCAGTGGCCGTTACGACGCAGGTGGCACCGTGGTGCCTTACGACGGCGCAGACATCGTGGTTCGCGCCGGCACGTTGCAGGACTTCGCAGGCCTGAACCAGCGCTTGAACGCGGGCGGTGTCACCGGCGGGCGCACGTTCCGGATCGGTGAGGGTGATCTGCTGATCGGTGACGAGGTGAAGGCGCGCAGGGTCGACATCAGCCTCGACGCAGGCAGCCTGCGCGTAGCGGGGCGCATCGACGCCAGCGGCGAACAGGTCGGTGCGATCCGCCTGTACGCACGTGACGGTCTGCAGGTGGAGGGAACGCTGGATACGCATGGCACCGGCCTGCGCGTGGACAGCCAGGGCAAGATCATCGACAGCCCGAACCGGGCCACGATCGAACTGGGCAGCGCCGCCGGCGGGATCGACATCGGCGCCGGCGCTCATCTGGACCTGCGCGCGGGGACGGCTGTGGCGGTGGGCGGCGGCCGCGGGCAGAACGACGGCGTGGCCCGCGGCACCCTGAAGATCGATGCGCCCCGCATCGGCGGCAACGATGCGGCGATAGCGGTCGCCAACGGTCTGCGCGTCGAAGGTGCGGCCGATATCCAGGTCAATGCGGTGCGACGCTATGAGGACGCGCCCTTGGCGGACACTGTCGACGTCAACGGCAACCGCGCGCAGCGCGTCACCCAGCAGTGGCTGGACCAGATCGTCGATCCGGACAACCGCGCGTGGATGGACGGCGCGCTGGCCAATGCGGATCTCCGACAACGCACGGCTGCGCTGGGCACGCATCGCCTGCGCCCCGGCGTGCAGGTCCTCGCCCGCCGCAGCGAGGCCAATCCCGGAGGTGACCTGACCGTATCCGGTGACATCGACCTGTCCGGCTACCGCTATGGGCCTGAGGCCGATCGCAATGATCCGGCGCGGCGCGGCTTCGGCGAGTCGGCGTCGCTGGTGCTGCGCGCGGAGGGCAACATCAACGTGCACGGCAGCATCAACGATGGCTTCGCGCCGCCACCGGCCAATCCGGACGAGGCAGGATGGCAGTTGCATGAGAGCCGCAACGGCACCGCCGGTCACACGCCGTTCGGCGGCGATCTGGTGGTGCCGGTGGAGGGCGTGAAGCTGCAGCCCGGTACGGAGTTCCAGGCTGGTACCCGCCTGAACTATGACGTGCCGGTCGAATCGGTAACGCTTCCGGTCGGTACCGTGCTGCCCGCGCCGATGGTGATCTCGCAGAACCTGCGCCTGCCCGCGGGCACGGTGCTGGGTGCGGCGGTGACCACCGACTCCGGGCAGACGCTGGCGGCGGGCACCGTGCTGCAGGAGCCGCTGGTGCTGGCGGCCGGTGCGCGACTGGGGGCTGGCTTCCGCCTGCGCAGCGATGTGCAGATGGCCGCCCAGGACTGGCCGGCCGGTGCGATGCTGCCGGTGACCCTGCGCCTGGCACGGGAAGTCGAGCTCAAGGTAGGCGCGTACATTCCATCGCTGACCAAGGTGGAGCTGCCCGGCGACGCATCGGTGAACCTGCGTCCTGCCGACGCCAACGGCAACCAGGGACGCAACTGGGCGCTTGCCCCGATGCTGGCCGAAGGTACGACATCGTGGGACATGACACTGGTGGCGGGGGCTGACAGCGACGCCGCGGATCCGCGTTCGCGACGCTGGGGAAGCGACGGCAGCGTGGTGCTTGCCGATACCCATCAGGGCTCGGTCGGCACCGTGACGACCGAGATCATCTGGGTGGGCGACCGGGTCCTGACCGAACAGGCGTCACTGGACTGGATGGGCGACACCTCCTATGCCGGCCGTCCGATTTCCGAGCTGGCAGACATGTTCGGCTTCAGCGAGGATGAGTTCTGCGCGCTTTCCGATGGCTATTGCGGCCCCGCGCCGCGACAGGTCGCCGCGCAGGGTTCGCTGGATTTCTGGGGCGATGAATCCTATGTCGGCACGCCGGCAAAGGACTTCGCCGAGCTGTTGGGCATGACCGAGGACGAATTCTGCGGAATGGCACCGGGCTACTGTGCCGGCGGTGGCACCCAGACCGAGGTCACCACCTACGGCAAGCGCGCCGGTACACCGGCCTGGAGTGTCCTGCGCACCGGCAAGGGCGACCTGGAACTGCTCGCGGCGGGCGACGTTGCGATGAAGTCCGGGTTCGGCGTCTATACCGCCGGTACGCCCAGCTCACTCGGCGAGGGCCGTGACGCCGCGTTTGATTCACCGCGCGCGGCGGCGCCCTGGAACACCGCGCTGCTGGGTGAGAACCTGGTGCCGGGCAGCTATGACGCCGCAATCGCGGGATACCAGGCCTGGTATCCCGATCATGGCGGCAACCTCCGCGTCGAAGCCGGGCGCGATATCGTCGGTGATGTCTGGACCGCGCGCGCGGAGTCGGGCAGCAGTGAACGCGATCAGGCGCAATACTCCAGTGCCGCGGTCGGCAACTGGCTGTGGCGGCAGGGGACCGGCAGCACGACCGGCGTGGAGCCGGTGCCGACCAGCTGGTGGGTGAATTTCGGTACGTACACCAACGTGTCGGCCATCGCCGGCAGTACCCCGCGGATGGTGGGCTTCACCGGCTTCGGCACATTGGGCGGTGGCAACCTGATGTTGGAGGCCGGGCGCCACGCCGGCGTACGCGATGCGATGGGTGACGCGCTGGGCTCGCTGACGGCGCCGCATTCGAGTGCAATCATCGCTGCCGTGGGATCGACCGGCCGTGTCAGTGATGGCCAGCTGCACCTGACCGGCGGAGGTGACCTGCAGCTGCGCATCGGTGGCGCGCTGAACCCGAATCTGCAGGCGACGATCTCCAGCCTCAATCCATCGAGAGCCGCACAGAATCTCGACCTCAACGGGACGTTCAGCAACCTGCGTGGCAGCCTGCTGCTCGATGCGGGCCGCATCGGTGCAATGGGTGTCACCCTGGACAGCTACGGGACGCTGGGCCAGCTGCGTGCGGCCGATCTGTTCGCCGCCGACGCCGCCCGCCCGATGGGCGGGCCGGTGCTGGTGCTGGGCGATGCGGTCGCACAGCTGCAGGCGCGGGGCGATGTCGTGCTCGGCGGCGTCGCCGATGCCGGCCGGGTTCCACTGGCCAACTACAGCACGGTGGTGCAGGACAACGGCAGCCGCGCTGCGGGCAGCACCTGGTTCTCCCTATGGACCGACGCGACCGCCGTGGACCTGTTCAGCGCCGGTGGCGACCTGGTGCCGGGCCTTGCCGGGCCGGAGAACGTGACCGGCAGCAATCTGTGGCCCGAGCAGGTTGCGCTGGCACCGGGCAGCCGGGAGGAGCTGCTGAACTACTGGCTCTATCCTTCGCGCTTCAGCGCCGTTGCCGCCCAGGGTGACATCAAGCTGGACCGGATCAGTGCCGTGACGGGGACGCAGGATGTGATCCTGCTGGCGCCCTCGGCTACCGGGCGGCTGGACGTCCTGGCGGGCGGCAGCATCTTCGCCCGCAGCGGCGCGACCCAGATCACGCGCTCCGGCGCGGATGCGCGCATGCCGGGGCCGTTCGACCCCGCATTCGTTGCCGAGCAACGCGATGCCAGCGGTAATGTGACGCGCCCGCGGCACAACCTGTCGGTCGATGGCAACATCGCCTCGCCGGAGGCATCGCTTCCGCTGTTCGCGTTCGGCCCCGGTACGCCGTTGTCCACGGTCTCCGCGGCACTGGCACCAAGCCGCTTCTACGCCGTGCAGGGCGACATCATCGGCCTGGCGACAGGCGCCCAACGCACGCTCGACGGCACCGCCTGGCAGCGCACGCAGCTGAACTGGTTCGAGGCAGCAGGCGCGGTGCAGCTGCGGGCAGGGCGGAACATCCTCGGCGTGTCGATGACCGCGTTGAACAGCGCGCCCACCGATATCACGGTGGCGGCGGCGGGACGTGACATCGTGCATCTGGACGCGACGATCGCCGGCCCTGGCAACGTCGAGATCAGTGCCGGCCGCCAGCTGCGCCAGGAAGAGGCGGGCAGCATCGTCAGCCTCGGTGGCATCGTGCAGGGTGACACCCGTCCGGGTGCCAGCATCGCGCTGACGGCCGGCAACCAGCAGATCGATTTCGCGGCCGTGCGTGCCCGCTATCTGGATCCCGCAAACCTGGCCGATCCCGCGCAATCGCTTGCGTCGCAGCCGGGCAGGGCAGTCAAGGTCTACGACCAGAAACTGAAGCAGTGGCTGCAACAACGCTTCGGCATGGCCGCCGATGGCGAGGCAGCGCTGGCTGCGTTCGATGCGTTGCCGCAGGAACAGCAGCGCATCTTCCTGCGCCAGATCTACTACGCCGAGCTGCGCGAAGGCGGACGCGAGTACACCGATGCGGAAGGGCCGCGCTTCGGCTCCTATCTGCGCGGGCGCGAGGCCATCGCCACGCTGATGCCGGACAGGAATGCGGCCGGTGCGACGATCGACCGAACCGGCGATATCGTGATGTACGGTGGCTCCGGTGTGCGCACCGAGGCGGGCGGCAACATCGAACTGATGGCACCGGGAGGCCAGATCGTGGTGGGTGTACAGGGGGTGGTGCCGCCTGCCAGTGCCGGCCTCGTCACCCAGGGGCAGGGCGATATCCGCCTGTTCAGCCAGGACAGCGTGCTGCTGGGCCTGTCGCGGGTGATGACCACCTTCGGTGGCGACATCCTGGCGTGGTCGGAACAGGGCGACATCAATGCCGGTCGCGGCTCGCGCACCACGCTGTTGTACACACCGCCACGGCGCATCTATGACACCTGGGGCAATGTGATCCTGTCGCCCCAGGCGCCGGCCAGTGGTGCGGGCATTGCCACCCTCAATCCGATCGCGGAAGTCGCGCCGGGCGATGTGGATCTGATCGCGCCGCTGGGCACCATCGATGCGGGCGAGGCGGGCATCCGTGTCTCGGGGAACATCAATCTGGCCGCGCTGCAGGTACTCAACGCGGCCAACATCCAGGTGCAGGGAGACAGCAAGGGCCTGCCGGTGCTGGCGTCGGTGAACGTCAACGCGCTGGCTTCGGCCAGCGCCGCCGCCAGCAGTGCCAGCCAGGCGGCACAGGATGTGATCCGCAAGAGCCAGGAGGATGCCCGGCGCAACCAGCCTTCGGTGATCAGCGTGCAGATCCTGGGCTTCGGCAACGCCAGCAGCAGCATCAACCCGCCGGCACGCGGCACGACCGCGGCCAGCGGCTACGACGTAGACAGTGCTTTCCAGTTCCCGCAGGCCCGCGAACCGCAGGCGCGTGGAGAGGGTGGCACACAGCGTCGATAGTTGCCGGGGGTGATCCACGCGGTGCGTGGCGATCCGCAATCGGGCCCGCTGCCACGGAGCGGTGGCGGCCCCCGCCAGGACGGCACGGAGGGCAGGGAGCAGCCATCGGCGGTGAGGAGCACCCACAGGCGCCACCGGGCGCGGGACAGCGCCCGGTGGCCGGGATGGCGGACGCTGCGCCCCGGATGACGTGGGTCGACGGCGTGCAGCTGCGTCTGCGGCTAGAGTTCAAGGACGCGACGGTAGCTCAACGGACCGCGGCCATCACGCAGCCGCAGCCTCAGTTCCAACCCGGTGGCCGGCAGCAGCACGCCCTGACTGGGCAGCGTCGTCCAGCCGGCGCCCGGCTGCCAGGCGCGCACATCGAAGAACTGGACATCGTGCGCCACGGCCAGCCCGCGTGACTGCTCAGGTGGCGGCAACGGATAGCGATCCGATGGCGGCCCGCTGGCCCGCCACAGGGTATTGCCCTGGCGCCACCAGCGCACCCGCTGCCAGCGCAGCCCGTCGCTGCCGACGCTGCGGGTGATCTCCAGCGCGAAGCTCCCGTCGGCCTGCCGTTCGCTGACCAGCGCCGGCGGCAGCAGCCGCTGTGGCTCGTCAGCGGGGCGTACCGCACCATTCATCAGGGCATCGTCCGCACGCATCTCGATGTCGCGCTGGAACTGCTGCAGCACCCGCAATGCGGCATTGGTGCCTGCATCAGCCTGGCGCAGTCGCTGGTCACTGGTGGACACGCTGTCCAGCGCACGCCAGCAGATCACGGCCAGCACGCCCATGAGGGTGATCGCGATCATCACTTCGATCAGGGTGAAGCCCTGCACGCGCCGTTTCACGGTGCAGCGGTCCATGGCAGCAGCATGCGTGCCAGCGACTGTGTCGGTGCATCCTCCGCCACCACGATGAGCTCCAGCAGCGGCTGCCCGTCGCTGCCGCTGCCCAGATGCTGCCGCACCAGGAAGCGGCTGCGACCCTGCACGCAGCGCTGCTGCACATCCGCGGGCGGTTGCGCGGCCAGCCGCAGTTCCTGCCAGCGGTCCTGTGCGCACAGCAGTGCCAGACGTCGGTCGCGCAGCCGCGACTGGTCATCGGTTGCCACTGCCACCGAGCGCATCACCGCCGCCAGCGCGACTGCCACGATGGCCAGTGCGATCAGTACCTCGATCAAGGTGAAACCCCGCCGCGGCCGCATCACTGCACGACCTGCAGCTGTCCACTGCCGTCGTCGCGAAGGCGCAGCTGTCGCCCCTGCAGCGACAGCGCCAGCTCCCACGGCACGCCGATCCATTCCGGACTCAGTTCGATGGCTGCCGCCGGCTGTACGGCGATGCCCGGGCTCTGCCACCGCTGGGGGCGCAGCAGGTCGTCGCGCTGCACGTCGGTCCAGCGGTCGCCCTCGCGTCGGCTGAAGCGGTAGCCCTCGGCATCCGCCTGCCAGCGGAGGCTGCGGCCATCGATGCGGGCCTCATCGCGTGCCACCTGCAGGCGTTGCGCCAATCGCTCGCCTTCCTGACGGAGCTGGCGCGCAGGATCGAGCAGTGTGCCCAGGCCCAGGCCGATGGCCGTTGTACAGATGCCGATGATGACCAGCACCAACATCAGTTCCAGCAGGGTGAAGCCGCGCGGGATGCGCCGCATCGACATCGCCTCCTGTGCCTGCCGATCGCGGACAGGGTAGCGGCGGATGATGAAACAAAAGCGTCAGCGGCGACTGCTAGCGTGGTGGCCGTCAATGTCGACGAAGGTGCGGAACATGGACGGCAGGCGCTGGGATCGCAATCACCTGCTGACACTGCTGGCGGCGACGCTGCTGCTGGCCGTGATGGCCTACTGGGGCATTGCCCTGTTCGCTGCAGGACCACCCGCGGCGGCCAGCGCGGTAAGGCCGTCGACACCGGCCCGGCCACCGTTCGACGCTGCGGCCAGCGCTCCGCTGGTGCGGCTGCTGTCACCGGGTGCGATCCACACCGAGGTAGTGGTGCTGGGTGTGATGGCCAGCGCGCACGCACCGCTGGCACTGCTGTCGGTCGATGGTGGCGCGGTCGATGCCTATGTGCCGGGGCAGCGCCTGGGACCGTCCACGGTACTGGCCGGCATCGGCGCGGAGACCATCGAACTGCAGCAGGCGGGGCGGTCGCGCAGCCTGCCGGTGCCCGCGCTGCCGCCCGTTCCTGCCGATGGCATCGTGCCTGCCGCTGCGGGGCGGCACTGAGGCGCGATCAGCGAGAGGGGCGCTGCGGTGTCACCGCGCGACCAAAGGCGTCGCCCATCCGTTGCCGGGTGCCTTCCAGGTTGTACTGCATGAGCTGGTTGCCGGGCTGCCGCATCAGCCGCTCCGACTCGGACAGGCGCGGTGATCGTGCACGTGGCGGTGCCGGTGCGAGCCTGCGCTGCAGACATTCCCAGGCCGGAATGCGCTCTCCGTTGACCTGCACGTCGATGCAGGGCGGTGTGTCCGCGCGCGTTGCGCGGTCATCGGCGTGCGCAATCGGCATCGCGATGGACGCGAGCAACGCCACGGCAGGCCAGCGCCATGCAGTCAGGATCATGCTCATCTCCTATCTCCCGCCACCCCATGTCGGCTGCTTCATGGACGGGTGGCGGGCGCAGTGTCCGCCTGCGCGCATTCCGCCGCCGTCAACAGATGACAGTGCTGTCACAAAACTGTTGGCGGCTTTGACGCGCCCTGCACGTCCTGTGGGTAGACCCACGCGCCGCTCCCTGGCCACTTCCTTCGATACGACGCGATGCCTTCAATGACGCCTGTTCCGTGCCGAGCTGTCCGACTCCCGCTGCGCCTGCGTCCGCGGGTACTCGCGCTGGCCGTGGCGTCCCTGCCATTGCCGCTGCTCGCGCAGGATGCCACGCCGGCGGCCAGGGTGAACATCAACGAGTACATCGTGCGCGGCAACACCGTACTTGATCCGCGTCTGATCGAGCGCGCCGTTGAGCCCTATCTCGGCCCGGGCAGGACGTTGGCCGACGTCGAGCAGGCGCGCGATGCAGTCAGCGCGCTGTACCAGCAGGCGGGATACCAGTCGGTGTACGTGGAACTGCCCGAGCAGCAGGTCAGTGCCGGCGTGGTGCTGCTGAAGGTGCAGCAGACGCCGATCGGCGAACTGCGCGTGGTCGGTGCGGCGCCTGCTGCGTCGGCGCGGATCCGCGCACGGGTACCGGCGCTGGCCGAGGGCCAGGTGCCGGATTTCGACCGGGCGCAGAAGGAACTGACCGCGCTCAACGAAGGCGGTCGCCGCCAGGTGATGCCGCTGGTCCGTGAGGGAAAGACGCCCGGCACGATGGACGTGGACCTGCAGGTGGAAGAAAAGTCGCCCTGGCGAGCGAGCGCCGCACTCAACAATGACCGCAGTGCCGACACCGAGAAACTGCGCCTGAGTGCCTCGCTGGCGCATGACAACCTGTGGGGACGCGGGCACAGCGCCAGTCTCGGCGTGTTCCTCGCTCCGCAAGATACCGATCAGGCCAAGGTGTTCTCGGCGTCGTACACGCTGCCGTTTGAAGGCAGCCCCTGGAGCCTGGAGGCATCGGGCTATACCTCCGACAGCCGCGTGCTCAATGCCGGCGGCCAGGGGGGCGCGGGAACCGGCACCAACGTGATCGGCAATGGTCATTCGATCGGCCTCAAGCTCAATTACCGCCTGCCCGGCAGCACTGCATGGTGGCGGCAGCTCAGCCTCGGCGTCGACTTCAAGGACACCGAGGAGGACACCTGGATGGGCAGCGACAACCTGAAGACTCCCCTGAAGTACGCACCGCTCACGCTGGCATTCGTGGGTGTGCGCCAGGGCGAACAGGACCAGCTGAGCATCAGCACGCAGCTGGTGGCCGGAACCCGCCGCCTGTTCGGCTATGGCAGCAATGGGTACGACTTCAGCCAGAAGCGGGCGTGGGCCGATCCCAGCTTCGTGGCACTCAAGGCCGATGTGTCGAATACGCATACCTTCGGCAGCGATTGGCAATGGTATGCACGTGGGGCCCTGCAGGTGACCGATGCGCCACTGGTCTCGGCCGAGCAGTTCGCCGCCGGTGGCATGTACACCGTGCGCGGCTACCTGTCGGCCGAGGCGATCGGTGACTACGGCGGTGTGGCGAACCTGGAATGGCGCACCCCGGCATGGCCGCTGTGGAGCGGCAGCCAGCTTCGCGTGTACAGCTTTGCCGACGCGGCCTACCTGCGCCTGCGGCGGCCGCTGCCCGAACAGCGCGACCAGTACAACCTGGCCTCGGTCGGGCTCGGCGCGCAGCTGCGCCTGGGAGATCACCTGCAGTTGCGCCTGGACTATGCGTGGCCCTATGCCGATGGGCCGGTGACCCGCAAGGACGACCCGCGGCTGCATTTCAACATCAGCACCAGTTACTGACCCTTCCCTTGAACATGCGTTCTCCGGAGACCCCTCGCATGGACCGTTTGCTTTCCCGGATGTTGCTGCTGCTGGCCGCGCTGATCGCGCTGCCCGCCGCTGCGGCCGATGCCAGCTGGTGGCAGGCCGAATGGAAATACCGCAAGCCGATCACGATCGACGCAGGCCCGCAGGGTGCCGGTCTGGCAGGCGACGCCGGTCGAACCCCGCTGCTGCTGCGCCTGCATACGGGCAACTTCGGTTTCGACGGCACCCAGGATGCCGGCAGCGATCTGCGTTTCGTGTCGGCGGACGGGCGCACCGTGCTGGCGCACCAGATCGAACAGTTCGACCCGGCGCTGGGGCTGGCCTTGGTGTGGGTGGATGTGCCGGCCGTCAGCGCCGCCGCACCTCAGACGATCTGGATGTACTACGGCAACGACAAGGCGCCGGCCAGTGGGAATGGACAGCAGGTATTCGATCCGGACTACACGCTGGTCTACCACTTCGCCGACGCCAATGTCCCGGCACGTGACACCACGGCCTACGGCAACAATGCGGGCGCAGTGGTGCCGGCCGCCGAAGGTTCGGTGATCGGTCGCGGCGTGCAGTTCGCCGGCACTGCGCTGCCGCTGCCAGCCAGTGCTTCGCTGGCGCAGGAGGCCGGCGCGCCATTGACCGTGTCTGCGTGGATCAAGCCGGGTGCACAGAATGCGGCGCAGGCCATCTATGCCCGTCGCGATGGCAGCGCGGAACTGCTGCTGGGCATCGACAACCGGGTGCCGTTCGTGCAGCTCAATGGCCAGCGCAGCACGCCTGCGCAGCCGATTCCGGAGGGACAGTGGGCGCATCTGGCGCTGACGGCGGAGAAGGGGTCGCTGCAGCTGTATCTCAATGGCCACGTGGTGGCGCAGCTCAGCGGCGAACTTCCGGCCATGTCCACCGCAGCGGTGGTGGGTGCTGACGCGCCGGGTGCCGAGCAGCCGCTGGCCAGCTTCGACGGTGCGCTGGATGAACTGCGGATTTCTCGCGTTGCGCGTCCGGCGGCACTGCTGCTGGCCGATGCCACCGCGCAGGGCGCTGACTCACGCCTGATCAGCTATGGCGCCGATGAGCAGTCCACGGGCCAGAGTCACTTCGGCTTCATCCTGAAGGCGATGCCGTTCGACGCCTGGGTGGTGGTGGCCATCCTCGGCCTGATGATGCTGATGTCGTGGGCGATCATGATCGCCAAGAGCCGTCACTTCGGCCGCACCGGCAAGGCCAATGCGGTGTTCACTGATGCTTTCGGCAAGCTGGCCGGCGTGCCGCTGCGCACGCTCTCGGACATGGACCGGCAGGGCCAGGCACCGGCGGCCATGCGCGACGGTTCGCTGTGGCGCATCTATCAGGTGGCCATCGATGAGATGCAGCAACGCCACCAGCGCGACGGCAACGGCGGCTATCTGAGCGCGGCGACCATCGCGGCGATCCGCGCATCGATGGATGCGGTGATGGTGCGCGAGCAGGAGGCGATGTCGCGTCGCATGAACTGGCTGTCCACCACCATCGAAGGCGCGCCCTATGTGGGCCTGTTCGGTACGGTGATCGGCATCATGCTGGTGTTCGTGGTCGCGGCGATGGCCGGTGCGGTGGACATCAACTCGGTCGCGCCGGGCATGGCGGCGGCCTTGCTGTGTACGGCCGCCGGCCTCGGCGTCGCGATCCCGGCACTGTTCGGCTACAACTGGCTGGGCGCACGCGCCGAGGCCATCGGTGCCGACATGGCCGTGTTCATCGACGAATTCGCCGCCCGCCTGGCTGAAGAGCAGGACGGGCGCGGCCCGGCCACGGTGCAGGGCTGAGGAGCGCGTCATGGCCCAGAAGGCGAAGTTCGGCATCAAGAAGCGCGAGAAGGGCATCAACGTGACGCCCTTCGTCGATGTGCTGCTGGTGGTGCTGGTGATCTTCATCCTCACCAGCAACGCCTCCATTCCCGGCATCGAGGTCAACCTGCCGAAGGCCAGCAACAGTGTGGCGCTGGAGAAGCCCAAGACCAAGGCGATCACCATCGATCCCGGCGGCCAGGTGTTCCTTGACGCCTACCCGGTGACGATGGCCGAGCTGGAGGACCGCCTGCGGACAGAGCGTGCGACCTCGCCGGACTTCCCGGTAATCGTGCGTGGCGACGCCCAGGTGCAGTACGCGCGCGTGGTCGAGGTGCTGGATCTGCTGCGGCGGCTGGAACTGGCCCAGGTTGGCCTGGTCACCGGCAAGGCACAGGGCTGAGGCATGACCGGCCCTCATTCCCCACGGCCGGAGCCCGGCATGCGTGACCGCCCGCTGCTGGTGACCGTCGCGCTGGTGCTGGCGGCGCTGCTGGTAGTGGGCGCCGTGCTGTGGTGGCTGCTGTTCAAGGACACGGCCAGCACCCGCCGCCCCGTGGTGCAGCCGCCGATGCTGGCGTTGCCACCCCCGCCGCCACCCCCACCGCCGCCGCCTGAGAAGCCCCCCGAACCGGAGACCCCGCCGGAGGAGACCCTGCCCGAGCCGGAGCCGCTGGATCAGCCGACCCCGGCCGAGGAGCCGACGCCGACGCCGGACAACGCCGACCCGGTGACCATGAACGCCGACGCGCAGGCGGGCGGTGACAACTTCGGCATCCAGGCGGGCAGTGGCGGCGGCGCGTCCGGTACCGGTCGCGGTGGTGCCGGCAATGCCACCTATGGCCGCTATCTGGGTTACCTGATGCAGCAGGCGATTGCGCGCGATGCGCGGGTCAAGCGCCTGGCCTTCCAGTTGCAGGTGAACGTGTGGCTGGCGCCGGATGGGCGCCTGGAGAAAGTCGAGCTGGTGCGCGGCAGCGGCAATGAAGAGGCCGACGCCGCCGTGCTCGACGCGCTGCGGCAGATCGGCCGGGTGGACCAGCCGCCGCCACCTTCACTGGACTTCCCCGCGCGCGTGCTTGTGCAGGGCCGCAGGCCGGGGGCGTGAACCGTGATTTCCCCGATTTCCCTTCTTCCGATGAGAACCGTGATGAACAACCACGTCCGCGCTCGAACCGACTCCCGCCCGTCGCGGCCGGCCCGACGGGCGCTGCTGTGCTGCGCTGTGCTGCTCAGCCTGGCGACGCCGGCCGGTGCAATGGCTGCTGAGACCACCATGATCAAGCTGATCAAAGGCCTGATGGCCAGTGGCGCGCTCAAGCCCGAGGACGGCCAGGCGCTGCTGGTGCAGGCCGAAGCCGAGGCAGCAGCAGCCCAGCGCGGTGCTGCCGGTGCTGCATCGGCCAGCAGTGGAGGCATCGCGCTTGAGGCGGGCGATGTGCGTGTGCCCTATGTGCCGCAGAGTGTCCGTGATGGCATCCGCGACGAAGTGCGCCAGGACGTAATGGCGCAGGCGAAGGCGGAGGGCTGGGCGGCGCCGAATGAGGTCGCCGAATGGACACAGCGCATCAAGGTGACCGGGGACGTGCGTGTGCGCAGCGAGTCGCGCTTCTATGGCGATGACAACAGCGGCATCGTCAGCAACTGGGCCGCGGTCAATGCGGGCAGTGGATTCGACACCAACACCAATACCAACCTGCAGCTGCCGCCCTTGCTCAACACCCGACAGGACCGCCGTAACCTGTGGCGCATCCGCGCCCGCCTGGGGGTCGAGGCCATGATCGGCGATCACACCACCGCTGGCATCCGACTGGCCAGCGGCAGCAGCAATGGCCCGGTGTCCACCACCGAGCAGCTGGGGGGCGGCCTGAGCAAGAAGGACGTGTGGCTCGACCAGGCGTGGCTGGCCTACAGTCCGGCCGACTGGCTGACCGTGCGTGGTGGCCGTTTCGGCAATCCGTTCTGGAGCAGCGACACCCTGTTCTCCAACGATCTGAACTTCGATGGACTTGCCGCCAACCTGAAGTACGGGTTCGGCGACGGCGATCTGGACCTGTTCGGCACCCTTGCCGTGGCGCCGCTGGAGTACACCTCGGACAGCCTGCAGAGCCGCAGCGGAGAGAAGTCGCCGAACGAGAACAAATGGCTGTCCGGCGCGCAGGCTGGCGTGAACTGGCGCTTCAACGACGACAACGCACTGCGGGCCGCACTGGGCTACTACGACTTCAAGAACATCAGCGGTCGGCTGTCCTCGCCCTGTGCCCTGTACTCCGGCGCCGTCGGCTGCGACACCGACTGGTCGCGCCCGGCGTTCATGCAGAAGGGCAACACCCTGATGCTGATCCGCGACATCGCGCTCAATCCGATGGATCCGGCCGGCACGCCGACGCCGCAGTATGTCGGCCTGGCGTCCGCCTTCCGCCTGGCCACGCTGAACCTGCGTTGGGATACCCGGCTGGCGCAGGACATCGGACTGCGCCTGGAAGGTGACTTCATCCGCAACCTGGCGTACGACACGCGGGCGATGTTCCGCCGCGCGAACAACGGCATCGTCAACAATTTCGGTGCGGGTGACGCTCCCGGCATCGATACGTTCCGCAGCGGCGACACCGCGTGGATGCTGCAGGCAACGTTCGGCGCCATCGATCTGAAGGAGAAGGGGCAGTGGCAGGCACTGCTGGGCTACAAGCGGATCGAGGCCGATGCGCTGCCGGATGCCTACAACGATCCGAACTTCCATCTGGGTGGCACCAACGCGCGCGGCTATTACGTGGGTGGTGCCTATGCGTTGGACGCGCGCAGCTGGATCAGCGGCAAGTGGATGGCTGCCAAGGCGGTGTCGGGCCCGCCGCTGGCGATCGATGTGTTCCAGCTGGAGTTCAACACCGGCTTCTGAGCCGCCAGCGATGACGGGCCGGCACGAAACGTGGCGGGGGTGCAGCGATGCGCCCGTCTAGGGAAAGGAGACCACGCGTGGCAACAAGGAGGAGTGTGATGAGCCGTCGCAAGCTGTTCGAAAATCCCGGGACGTCCAGCCAGATGCTGGGCATCGGTCCGGCCTATGTCTCGGTGGAGGGCCTGCGCCAGCACCTGGCCGAGTTCCTGCTGTACGCCGGCCGCCCGGTGGTGATCATGCGCGGGCGCAGCGAGGTGGGCTATTTCCTGCCGTCCCGCTGCTGGCGCCAGCGTGACGACGATCCGCTGGCGGCCGCCGCGGCCAACCAGATGCTGGATGCCGCGGGTTTCCAGGCCGAGGACATCCAGCAGGTGGAGCGGGAGTTCAACGCGATGCGCCAGCGCACCGTGCTGCACCCGCGCCGTTAGCGCTTTCCGGAAGCGGCGTTCTGGCCGCGTTCGCTGGTGATGCGCGCCCCTTCGCGCATCACCAGGGTGACCGGGGTCTTCTCGACCACCTCCAGCAGTCGCTGCCACTGGGCATCGTCCAGCGCGGCGCTGGCATGCAGTATGCGGTGCACATGGAAACGACCATCAGGATCGCGCTCCGAACGCAGTTCGGCGTGGAACTCGCCCAGCTCCCAGCCCTTGCGCTGGGCGTACATGCGCAGGGTGATGGCGGTGCAGGCGGCCAGTGAGGCCAGGTACAGATCGAACGGGGCGAATCCCTTGCCCTGGCCGCCCAGCGAGGCCGGCTCGTCGGCGTTGACATCGAAGGTGCCGTTGCTGATGTGGTGCAGGTAGTTGTCAGCCATCGAGACAATGCGTGCGTAGGCCATGGGCTTCTCCTGTGCGGGGGATGTGGGGCCGGATCAGGCGCGGTGCCGCGCGGCCATCACCGGTGATGATCGGGTGGCAGGGCTATCGTGACAATGGGACTGACGATCCCGGGAGTGGCGGGTGCCGTGGTGCGGGCTGGGCGTGATGGGGTGCCGCGCCCTACAATCACGTCCCGGACCGTCGCCATCACGCCCATCATTCCCCGGTCCGGCCTGGCACCTATGTCTCCCAATGCCCTGGCGCTGGTCGAGCTGTTGATCCGCGAGCGCCGTGCGTTGTCACGCTTCATCGCGCGCTACCTGGACCCGGTCAGCACCGAGGACACCCTGCAGAACCTGTACCTGAAGGCCAGCAGCGTGCCCGGCGATCCGCCGATCCTTGAACCGCGCGGTTACCTGTACCGCATGGCGTACCATCACGCCCTCAACCGCAGCCAGGCCGACGCACGCGAACGGCGGGCGATGGCCGAGTACGCGTGCGAGGTCGGCGATGCCGTTGGTGGTGAGCAACAGGCGCTGGACCAGGCGCAGCTGCGCGAGATCACCCGGACCATCCTTGCGCTGCCGCCGCAGGTGCGGGAGTGTTTCGTGCTCAACCGCTACCTGGGCCTGAGCGAGCGTGAGATCGCCGCCCGTCTGGGCATTTCCAAGAGCCTGGTCGGCAAGCATGTGCTGCGCGCGGCAATGCTGATCCAGCAGCACCAGCAGGGCGCACGCCGATGACCCGCAATTACCGTGGGCAGAGGCCGCCCGCCCTTGTCACAACAGTCACGCGCACCGGTTCGTGGTGCGACAGGCTACGACCATGACCACGTCCGAACCCTCGCCGCGACAGGCCAGGCATGCGTTGCGCTGGGTGATCCGGTGCAGTGCAGGCCCGTTGCCGGACCGGCAGCAGCGGGCCCTGCAGCGATGGCTGCAGGCCGATCCGCGCCATGCCTTGGCCTGGCGCCGTCAGCAGGCATTCTGGGACGGCCTGGACGCGGCTGGGCCGGAGGTGCTGGCCGCACTGCCGGCACTGACCTCCGATCGCCAGGGCCTGCGCCCGATCGCCCCGCGCAGGCGCCTGTCCTGGTGGTGGGCCAGCGTGGCCGCGGTGGTGCTGGCGGTCCCAGCCCTCCCCGGGGTCGCATTGTGGGCGCGCAGCGATCTGCGTAGCGGCGATGCACCCCGTGTGGTGCAACTGGAGGATGGCAGCACGATCGTGCTGGATGCCCGCACCGCGCTGGCCGTCGCATTCGATGGGGATCAGCGGCAACTGCGGCTGCTGCGCGGCCAGGCGTGGTTCCGGGTCGCGCATGAAGCGCGGCCGTTCCGGGTCGAGGCCGGCGGTGGTCTGGTGCGCGACATCGGTACCGCGTTCAGCGTTTCGTTGCAGGACGCGGTGGTGACCGCCCAGGTCAGCGAAGGGGTAGTGGACGTACATCCCGGTGATGGCAGCCTGCAACGGCTGCATGCAGGGCAGGCACGCGCGTTCCGTGACGGACGCTGGCTGCAGCCGGTGAGCAGCCTCGCCAGCGACGCGGTGGCACCCTGGCGGCGCGGTGAGGTTGCCATCGACGATCTGAGCGCGGCACAGGCCATCGAACGGTTGGCGCGCTATCGGGCCGCACCGGTCTGGGTGCTGGGGACAAAAGCGGAGCAGATCCGGGTCAGTGGCCTGTTCCATCTGCGCCAGCCGGATCCGGCCATCACCGCAGTGGCGGCCCAGGCGGGCCTGCGCGTGCAGCGGCTGCCGGGTGGCGCGCTGGTGGTCTGGTGATGCCGGCAGGGTTTAGATCGCGATGAAAAAAGCCTGAAAAAAGCGTGGGCAGCCAGCAGCGTGCGCTGTCTATAGAGGTACAGCCAGAGCGAAACACCGTTTTTCCTCAAGCCAGACACACCACCGGCAGCAGCTGTGCCCGTGGTTTCCCCACGCTTGAGGAGTTCCGTCCATGCCGTCCACGGCGTCTGCCTGTCACCGTCGCGCCACCACACTGGCCCTGGCCATCTGCACCGCACTGCTGCCGCTGGCCCGGGTGCCGGCCGCGCAGGCGCAACCCAGCACAGCGGCGGCGCTGCGCCAGTACGCCATCCCGGAGCAGTCGCTGGCAGACGCGGTACGCGCGTTCGGGCGCCAGGCCGATGCGCAGGTGGTGTTCCGCAGCGACCTGGTCGAAGGGCGTCGTTCCAGCGCAGTGCAGGGCCAGTACAGCCAGATGCAGGCGCTGCAGCGGCTGCTGCAGGGCAGTGGGGTGCGTGCCCAGCGAGGCCTGGATGGCACCTGGAGCCTGCGCGCCGCGGCGGACGCAGCGCAGGCATCGGCCGAGGGGGAAGGGGTGCGGGTGACCGATACGCTGGACGTCGCCGGTCGCCTGCAGCCGGAAGGCGGCGAAGCGCGCGATCGCCGTGGCTATGACGACGTGTTCGCGCTGGACCTGACCACGGTGTATTCGGGGCGGGACCGGGTGGAGCGCTTCCGCGGCGCCAACCCGGCCGACGTGGTCAAGGATCTGGTCGGCGTTTTCAGCGGCGATGCGCGCAACAGCGGCGCGCTGGACATCAACATCCGCGGCATCCAGGGGCCGGGGCGGGTGCCGGTGAGCATTGACGGCGGTGAACAGGCCCTCACGGTCTGGCGGGGCTACAACGGCGTCAGCAACCGCAACTACATCGATCCCAACCTGATCGGTGGCATCCAGGTCATCAAGGGGCCCGGCCTGGTGCGTGACGTGCACAGCGGCATCGGCGGCGCGCTGGTCATCAGGACCATCGACATCGATGACGTCGTGCCGGCGGGCGAACGCTTCGGCGGGGAGCTGAAGATAGAAGGCAGCAGCAACGCGGTGGCGCCACGCCTGCCACGCCTCCACAGCGGCGAGGACTACCGGACGGTGCCGGGTTTCCCGCAGGGGTCGCCGAACTCGCCCTATGACGACCGTACCCTGGTGGTGCCGGTGCAGTCGCGCAGCGGCAACAATCCGTTCGATGGCGAGGACCAGGCGTGGCGACTGGCGCTGGGCCTGCGCGGCGAGACGGTGGACGTGATGGCGGCCTATGCCCGGCGCCGGCGTGGCAACTATTTCTCCGGCAGCCAGGGCAGCGACTACTACGACCAGGACCCACGCGAGCAGTACGAGTACCAGGGCATCGACTACATCACCACGCTGGCCCGCTACTTCAAGCCGGGTGATGAAGTGCCCAATACGTCGAGTGAACAGGAGTCGTGGCTGCTCAAGGCGACGTGGCAGATCAATGACGACCAGCAGCTGAAGGCGAGCTGGCGGCACACGCTCTCGCACTACGGCGAGATCATGCCTTCGCGCATCCTGTCGGCGCCGGACTACGGCCGCATCCAGTGGCCGCTGAGCCGCGTCGACTCGGATGCCTGGAACCTGGAGTATCGCTGGCAGCCGGCCGGCAGCCGCTGGCTGGATCTGTATGCCAATCTGTGGCGCACCGAGACCGACAGCGATACCTATACCGCGGGCGGCTTCCCCAACTTCGCGCCGGGCAATCCGCAATGGGACCCTGAAGCCAGCCCGATCCTGCGCAACACCGCTCTGGCCAACGCGCGCAACGATCGCACCGGCCTGACGGTCAGCAACCGCTTCGCGTTGCACTCCAGCCTCGACCTGACCGTAGGGGGCAACTGGCAGTACGAGAGCCTGGGTTCGCGCGATCCGTACTTCGGCACCACTGATGGCTGGCGCATGTTTCCGCGTGCCGGCCGCCGCCAGGAGGGTGAGGGCTACCTCAACCTGGAATGGCGTCCGCTCGATGTCCTCACCCTCAACGCCGGCGTCCGCTACAGCCGCTACTGGGCCTTCGACGACTTCCTCGACGCGCACCCGGAGCTTCTGACCAAGGGGGTGGGCAGCAAGCAGGCTACCTATCGGGTCAACGAGCTGCCCGAGCGACCGGCCAGCCTGCAGGCAGAGATCGATGCGCTGGAAGCAGAACGCGAGTTCTGGGAGAGCATCGGCATGGGCTCGGTGATCGATGATTCGATCCGGGGACTGCTGGCCTATTACGAAACACCGCAGGCAGTGGAGCACAACATCGCGTGGCTGCCCGACGCCAACGGCAACTATGCCCGTGCCACCAACCCGTGCCTCAACGGCGAGGTGGCTGCGATCCCGGGCGTGCTGCCGTTGTTCGCCGGCAGCGACCTGGTCTGCAGCATCGGCAACACCTTGCAGGCGCGGCCGGTGAATGGCAGCAACCGGCGCCAGCGCGATCACGCGTGGCTGCCCACTTTCTCGGCGACGGCGCATCTGTCGCCGGCCGCGCGCATCTACCTGCGCTACAGCGAAGCAGTGCGTTTCCCGAGCATGTTCGAAAGCACCATCGCCTTCTCCAGCAGCCTCAACCCGCTGTATGACCTCAAGCCGGAGCATGCCTACAACTACGAGCTGGGTTACGTGCACGACCTGTCGGCGCTGTTCGGAAACACCGCCGACGCCGACGTCAAGCTGGCCTATTACGTGCACAAGACCCGCAACGTGATCGAGCGCGATGCCTACTTCCTGTTCGACAACATCGACAAGCAGACCATCCGCGGCATCGAACTGCAGGCACGCTTCGACAACCGCCGTTTCTTCACCGATCTGGGCATCGCCCGCACGCTGGAGAACGAGGTCTGCGACGAGAGCAGTGCCGTGCTGCTGGATGCCAACCGTGGCCTGGTCCCGAACTGCGTGCAGGACGGGTTCGTCAGCGGCTACCTGCTGACCCAGGCGATTCCGAAGCTGTCGGTCAACGCGTCACTGGGCACCCGCCTGTTCAACGAACGACTGGAGCTGGGCAGCCGCATCATCCACTACCGGCGCCACGAAAACCCGGACCTGCAGGCCTACCGTGACCGGTTGCTGGCCGGTGGCAGCAGCCTGCTCTGGCAGAACGTGCCGTTCACCTGGGGAAACATCACCACGGTGGATGCGTATGCGCGCTGGCGCTTCAACGAGCACGCCAGCGTGGAGCTGGTCGGCAGCAATCTCGGCAACCGCTACTACGTCGACCCGGCCACGCGGTCCACGCTGCCGGCGCCGGGCCGCACCCTCAAGCTGGGCATCACCGCACGCTTCTGAGCACCTGCATTCAAGCGTTGTACCCGTAGTTCCCTCAACCCAAGGAGCAACACCATGAAAATGATCTCCCGTTCCGTCCTGGCGGTCGCCGCCTCCTTCGCCCTGGCCGGCGCGGCGCAGGCAGCCGACATCGTCGGTGCGGCCAGCCCGGTGACCGATGCCGAGCTGTATGTCGCCGTCGGTGATTCCCAGGTCAACGGTGGCCCGCACTCGGCCGGCAAGGCCGGTATCGGCGTCGGCACCGTGTCCAACGCCCGTCGCGTCGATTTCCAGGGCCTGGCCAGCTATTCGGTGCCGACCACCGTCAATGGCACCACCGTGCGCACGCTGGCCATGCCGATCACCGGTGCGCCGGGCAGCCACTCGGGCATGGGCCACTTCAACTTCGTCAAGGTCGGCAGTGGCGATGTCTGGTTCGGTGAATGGTCCAAGGACGGCGCCGCAGGTGGCTTCAACAACCGCCAGGTCTACTTCGTCGGCGACCGTGCCGGCACCACCCTGCCGGCCGGCGTGGCCACCTACAGCGTGGCTGGCCTGAACAAGTTCAACGGCAGCAACCTGCTCAGCGGCACCTTCCGCGCCAACTTCGGCACCGGCACTCTGCTGGGCGGCCTCAGCGGCGGTGGCCTGTCGGTCAACATCAACGCCACCATCAACAGCGCCACCGCCTCGTTCGCAGGCGCGGCCACCGCCAACGGTTCGGTCAGTGGCACCACCCAGGGCCAGTTCTTCGGTGCCAATGCCGCCACCCTGGCCGGTATCGCCACCTTCGCCGGCAACAGCCAGTACGACACCGCCTTCGGCGGCAGCAAGAACTGATCGCCACGCCCCTGACGGGGCAGGGCAGGGACAAGCCGCGATCCGCCAGTCCCTGCTTCGGCCCGCTGCATCGCTTCACACCGGATCGACCATGCGCCTCCCTCTTTTCTGCCTCCTTCTGCTGGCGCTGACCGCCACGGCGCACGCCCAGCAGGACGACCTGCGCCGCGTGCTGGAGCAGGGCAACGACGTGCGCCATCAACGCCAGGACCAGCAGCGGCTGCAACAGGCCGAACCGGATCGGCCGACCGTCACCCTCGATGGCCGGACCCTGCGCGTGGAGCGCACGGTCGACGACCTGGGCCAGGCGCTGTACCTGTCGTTGCAGCACCAGCAATGGCCCGCCGCGCAGGCCTTCCTGCACGAGTACATTGAACTTCCCGGCCATGACCCGCTGCTGCGCCACTACGCGCAGGGCGCGCTGGCGCGGGTTGCGGGCGAGCATCATCGCGCGGCCCTTGAGTACGAGGCCCTGCTGGCCCGGCAGCCGGATTTCCTGCCTGCGCGGCTTGAACTGGCGCGGGTCTACGCCGAGGACCAGCGTGACCGGGAGGCGACGTCGCTGTTCACCGCGATCGCCGCCGACATCGATGACCGCGACCCTGCCACCGCCGGCGTGCGCGGCCGGGTGCAGGGGTATCTGCAGGCGCTACAGGCGCGGCGGCGCTGGAAGGGCGCACTGTCCGCCGGACCTGCATGGAGCGACAACATCAACCGCAGTTCGGCCAGCCGCACCTGCCTGTTCGGCGTGGGCGAGGACTGCATCATCGAGCGCAGGTTGCCCGATGCCCAGCGCGCACCGGGGGTGGACTACGACGGCAGCCTGGAACGCCGCTGGGCACTGGCCGGCCACCACGGCCTGTATGTGCGCGGGTTGGCCTTCGGCCAGGCATGGAAAGACAACCGCGCCTACAACGAACTCAACGCCACTGTGCAGGTGGGCTACAGCTGGCGCAGTGCGCGGCACACCCTGCTGCTGGCCCCCGGCTACGACTATCAGGCACTGGGCAACCGTACCCTGCAGGGCGCCGCAGGCGCGCATGCGGAATGGCAATACGCACTGGACCCGCGCAGCCTGCTGAAGCTGGAGGCGGACTGGAAGCGCCAGCGCTATCGGCAACCGGGGCTGGCCGACAACTACGATGGCGCGATGGGAGCACTGTACGCCACCTGGTTCCGTGCGCTCACTGCGCGCTGGACCGTCTTCGCCGGCATCGATCTGGCCGACAGCGGGGCGGCCGACGCGGCCAATGCCTATCGCCAGCGCGGCCTGCGCGTCGGCGCGGCGCGGCAGTGGAGCGGCACGACTGCCACGCTGTTCCTTTCGCTGCGCGAGCGCAGCTACGATGCCTGGAGTCCGCTGCTGGAAGCGCGCCGGCACGACGACGAGCAGAACCTCATCGCGCTGGTACGCAGCGAACGGCTGGCGGTGGCAGGCCTGGTGCCCAGCCTGAGCCTGCGCTACACCCGCATCGACAGCAATGTGGACTGGCTGTACAGCCATGACCGCAGCCTGCTGAGCCTGAAATGGGAGCGTGCGTTCTGACCGCGGGCCGGGCACACAGCGTGTTTGGCCGAGGTGAATGCGATCTCGCTGTTGTCTTCATCCGTCATCACGCGTTCTTGTAGGGCAACTCGCGCATCCTGCGGGCATTGCGGCCGGATGGGCCGCGCGTGTCAGGGAGTACAGCGTGCTGGAGTCGGGCGATGAACGGGAGGGGCTGCAGGGGCTACGGGTGCTGGTGGCCGAAGATGAATTCGCCATTGCGATGTTCCTGGCCGACTATCTGCAGCTGAAGGGCGCGCACGTCGTGGGCCCGGCCGGTGACCTGCGCGAGTTGGCGCGTCTGGTCGATGATCACCCGATCGACGTCGCCCTGCTGGACATCAACCTGGGTGGTGAGCAGGTGTACCCGCTGGCCGACCGCCTGTCCGAGGCGGGGACGCCGTTCCTGCTGACCTCCGGTTACGACGACAACCTGCCGAGCCGCTTCGCCAGCGCGCCGCGCTGCCCCAAGCCCTACCATATCGACGCGTTGGCCCGGCAGCTGGCCGGACTGGTCGCCGCACCGCGGGCTGCTGCGGGCAAGGTCTGACTGCGCGGCATGGGCCGGCGATTGGATACCGCTGCTCCCTCGTCCGTGCGCGGCACAGCACCTCCGGCGCATCGTCTGGGTGGACTGCATGACGGCATGGATGCGCGCATCGCGCGCCATGACTGGTCAGGGACGCCGCTTGGCCCGACTGGGCGGTGGCCGGCGCATCTGCGCGCCACCGTGGACATGATGTTGGCTCATGGGTTTCCCATGATCATCCTGTGGGGCCAGGAGCTCATCCAGCTCTACAACGACGGCTATGCCGAGATCCTTGCCGACAAGCATCCCGCTGGCCTGGGGCAGCCCACCCGCGACTGCTGGCCCGAGGTCTGGCACATCAACGGGCCGATCTACGACCGGGTCTGGCAGGGTGAGACCGTCACGTTCGAGGACAAGTTGTACCCGCTGGCCCGGCAGGGCCGGCTGGAGGACGTCTGGTTCACCATCACCTACAGTCCGCTCCGCGGCGAGGAAGGGCAGGTGGGCGGTGTGCTGGTCACCATGTTCGAGACCACGGCAGCGCACGTGGCACAGGCCGCGCGTGAGCGCGAGGAGCGGCGGCGGCAGGAGAGCGACCGGCGCCTGGCGCTGGTGTTCAAGGTATTGCCGGTCGGCCTGTGCATTGTCGATGCGCAGGGGCGGATGCAGCTGTCGAACGACCAGATGCGCGCCTATCTTCCCAACAGCCAGGTGCCCTCGGCCGATCCGGTCAACCAGCACCGATGGCAGGGCTGGCATGCCGATGGCAGCCCGATCGCACCGGAGGATTTCGCCATCGCACGGGCCCTGCGCGGAGAAACCGTGGTGCCCGGACTGGAGTTCCAGTTCACCCACGATGATGGGTGTGTCCGCTGGACGCGGGTCGCGGCGGCGCCGCTGCGCGATGTCGACGGCGAGGTGACGGGCGTGTTCGCCATCGCGGTGGACATCGATGATCTCAAGCGTGCCACCGAGCGGCAGGCGGTATTGCTGGCCGAGCTGCAGCACCGCGTGCGCAACATCATGGCCACGATCCACGCCATCGCCTGGCGCACACGCGAGTCGGTCGACAGCGTGGACGAGTACGCTGACCGCCTGTGCGCACGCCTCATGTCGCTTTCTCGCACGCAGACCCTGCTCACCCGCAGCGCCAATGCCGGGGTGAGCCTGCGTGGCATGCTGGACCAGGAGATCGCGGTGCAGGGACACGCGCCCGACGAATTCCTTCTGCAGGGCGAGGAGGACGTGCTGCTGCCGCCCAAGGCGGCCGAGGTGCTGTCGCTGGCGGTCCATGAACTGGCCAGCAACGCGCTCACGCACGGCGCATCGGTGCACAGCGATACGCGGATCGAGGTGTCCTGGTCGATGCAGGACATCGACGGTGAAGCCTGGCTGGACCTGCACTGGTGCGAGCGGCGCGCGGTGAACGACGACTGGGTCGTCCCTTCGCATCGCGGGCTGGGTCGGGCGCTGGTCGAACAGCGCATTCCCTACGAGCTTGGCGGTCGCGGCGAACTTGCGTTCTCACCCCAGGGCGTGGATGCGTGGATCCGCTTGCCGCTGCGCGAGCGCGACAGCCTGCTGCAGACCGATGCCACCTCCAGCCTGTCGCCGCCGCGCGGGTAGCGCCTGCGTTCCTTCAATGGCTGGCCGGGTCAGTGCGTGGCGGCTGCGCCGATCAGGGTGCAGGCGAGCGCCATCGCGACCGGTACCGCCAGATGACGCGTCGCCAGCGCGGTGCCCGTGGTCATCAGCGAAGCCAGGGCAATGCCGAGCGCGAGCACCGGCTGGCCCTGCAGGAACTGGTGGATGCAGCCGGCGCATCCAGCGACGGCCAGGCCAACGGCGAAGCAGACATGGAGCAGGGAGGCAGCATGCATGGGGGGTTCCTCGCGGTGATGCCGTGGGTAGCGGCCGGCGCCGGGGCAAGTTGAGCCGCGATCTTCCATTCCAACGAATGGATCACATTGTGTGCGCGCCACGGTTACGGCGGGCGACCTAGGGTGGTGCTGCAGAAAAATTCGAAACCCGTACGAGGAGGCAGCGATGGCACGAACGATTCCCGAGGGGACGCTGGTGGTGGTGGCCGATGGTGGTTCGGCCCGGGTGTTCACCAATGTCGGCAGCGCGCAGCAGCTCACGCTGAAGCAGGAGGGCGAACTGCGGCTGCAGGACATCAGCGAGACGGGCGTCTCCGGGCAGGGCCCGGCCGGTGCCGTTCCCAAGGACATGTCCATCGCCCAGCTCAACGAAGCGACGTTCGCCAAGCAGGTGGCCGAACAGCTCAACGAGGATGCGCTCAACAACCGGTATGCCCACCTGCTGCTGGTGGCCGACCCCACCACGCTCGGACGGATCCGTCCGCTGCTGCACAAGGAGACGCAGGCACGGTTGCTGGGCGACATCGCCAAGGACCTGACCAACGCGCCGCTGGCAGACATCCAGCGCAGCCTGGCGGGGTAACCTCGGTGCCCTTCATGCGCACGCAGCTGTCCAGCGAGCCGTCACGCGCCGAAGTGGAGGCGCGCGACGGCTGGCAGCTGCTGGAATTCGGTGCGCCCTGGTGCGGCCATTGCCAGGCGGCACAGCCGGCGCTGCAGGAGGTCGTGGAAGCACATGATCTGGCGCACTGGAAGATCGAGGATGGGAAAGGGCGGGCGCTCGGGCGCTCGTTCCAGGTGAAGCTGTGGCCCACGGTGATCCTGCTGCACGACGGCCGGGAAGTGGCACGCGTGGTGCGTCCGCGCGTGCGTGCCGATCTCGCCGCGCTGGAGGGCGCGCTCCCCGACTGAGGGCACGCTGCACCGGGGACTGCGGCCGCACTGCAGCATGCGATGCACGGGCACTGGTGCTAGCATCGGTACACCATCTGAATCGATCCAAATGCCGATGCCCACGCTGGACCGTCGTCTCCTGATCGCCTTCGCCGCCACCGCCATGCTCGCCTCCGGCGCGGCCTGGGCAGCGCCTTCGAAGTCCGCCGCCGACAAGGCGTATGCCTCGGTGGACCCCTTCATCGGTACCGGTGGTGAAGGGCATACCTACCCCGGCGCGACGATACCCTTCGGCATGGTCCAGCTCAGCCCGGACACGCGCATCCAGCCGCGTGAGAAGGCCTACGGCTGGGCCGCCGGATACCGTTATGACGACAGCAGCATCGTCGGCTTTTCGCACACCCACTTCTCCGGCACCGGGCATTCTGATCTCGGCGACATCCTGGTGATGCCGTTCACCGGAAACCCGGGATTGGAACGCGGCGACCCCGAACGGCCCCGCAGCGGCTATGCGTCGCGCTTCCGCCATGACGACGAAAAGGCCGAACCGGGCTACTACGCGGTGACCCTGGACGATTACAAGGTGCGCGCCGAACTGACCACCAGCGCCCGGGTCGGTGTGCATCGCTACGCCTTCCCCAAGGGCGTCGATGCCAAGGTACTGCTGGACATGCGGACCAGCATGTACGACTACCCGGGCAAGGTGCTGTGGTCGCGGGTGCGGGTGCGTACGGACGGCACCATCACCGGTTTCCGCGAGACCCGCGGCTGGGCGCCGGGGCGCCAGCTGTATTTCGCCATGCGCTTCTCGCAACCGTTGGCAGGCCATGCGCTGCACAACACCGAGCAGGACATCGTGTACAAGGGCTTCCCGCCGCCGGGTGAGAAAGATCCGGCACAGCGCGCACAGATCGAAGGCCGCCAGCTGGTCGGCACGTTCGATTTCGGCAGGCTGGATGCTCCGCTGGTGGTGAAGGTGGCGATCTCGCCGGTGAGCGAGGCCGGTGCGATCGCCAACCTGGATGCCGAGGTGGCCGACTTCGACTTCGACCGCGTGCGTGCGCAGGCCCGGCAGGAATGGACGCAGGCACTATCGGTGCTGGACATCGATGCGCCGGAGCATGCGCGGCGTAGCGCCTACACGGCCCTGTACCACACGATGCTGGGGCCGACGCTGTTCATGGATGTGGATGGCCAGTATCGCGGCCCCGACAACACCGTGCATGTCGCCAAGGGGTATGCCCACTATTCCACGTTCTCGTTGTGGGACACCTACCGGGCGCTGCATCCGCTGCTGACTCTGGTGCAGCCGGAAAAACGCAACAGCGACTTCATCAACTCGATGCTGGCTCACCACGAACACAGCCCGTACGGCATGCTCCCGGTGTGGTCGTTCCACGGCCTGGAAGACTGGTGCATGATCGGTTACCACGCGGTGCCGGTCATCGCCGACGCCTATGTGAAGGGCATCCGCGGCTTCGACGCCGCAAAGGCGCTCGACGCGATGGTGGAGACCGCCAATTACGGTCCCTACGACGGCATCGCGCAGTACCGTGAGCTGGGGTATGTGCCCATCGATGAAGAGGGCGAAGCGGCCAGCAAGACCCTGGAATACGCGTTCGACGACTGGACCATCGCGCGCATGGCGCAGGCGATGGGCAGGAGCGAGATCGCGGCGACATTCGACAAGCGTGCGGCGAACTGGCGCAATGCCTTCGACAAGGACACCGGCTTCATGCGTGCCCGCAAGCGCGACGGCAGTTTCCGCACCCCGTTCGATCCCAGCGCCAGCGGCTACGGCACCGACTACACCGAGGGCAATGCCTGGCAGTACTCGTGGTACGTCCCGCAGGACGTGGCGGGCCTGGCCGCCGCGCATGGCGGCAGCGACCGGCTGCTGGCGAGGCTGGACGAGGTGTTCAACGCCACGGTCGATCCGGCGGTCTTCGAGCACATGGAAGACATCACCGGCCTGATCGGCTGGTATGCGCATGGCAACGAGCCCAGCCATCACGTTGCGTACCTCTACGCCTACGCTGGTCAGCCCTGGCGCACGCAGGCGCGCCTGAAGCAGATCATGGACACCCAGTACGCCGACCGTCCCGATGGCCTGGCCGGCAACGATGACGTGGGCCAGATGTCGGCGTGGTACGTGTTCACCGCGCTGGGCTTCTATCCGGTGGCGCCGGGCTCGGGGGAGTACATCCTGGGCCGCCCGTTCCTGCCAAGGACCGCCATGCGCCTGCCCAACGGCAGGACCTTCACCATCGTGGCCGAGGGGCTGGATGACAGGCACACCTATGTGGGCAGTGTGTCCCTGAACGGCAAACCGCTGCAGCGCACCTTCCTGCGCCACGACGAGATCATGGCCGGGGGCGAGCTGCGCTTCACCATGCAGGCCGAGCCGAACAGGGACTGGCCCGGGCAGGGCGCGCAGGCGCCGTACTCGATGTCAACGCCGTAACGGTAGCGCC
The DNA here is from genome assembly GCF_056756445.1 of Stenotrophomonas sp. STEN225. Lineage (NCBI taxonomy): Bacteria > Pseudomonadati > Pseudomonadota > Gammaproteobacteria > Lysobacterales > Lysobacteraceae > Stenotrophomonas > Stenotrophomonas sp. STEN225. The sequence continues at coordinate 216,590 of NZ_JBRRBV010000005.1, forward strand.
GGGCCATGCCCGGCGGCTTTGCCGTCACACCATCCCGCCATTGGCTCGCAGCACCTGGCCATTGATCCAGCCGCCGTCGGTTCCAGCCAGGAAAGCCACCGCGCCGGCGATGTCGTCCGGCGTGCCCAGCCGCTCCAGCGGATTCATCTGCGCCAGGCGCTCGATCAGTTCCGGCGACTTGCCCTCCAGGAACAGGTCGGTCGCGGTCGGGCCGGGTGCCACGGCATTGACCGTGATGCCACGGCCACGCAGCTCCTTGCTGAGTATCGCCGTCAGGGTTTCCACGGCCGCCTTGCTTGCGGCGTAGACACCGTAGTTCTCCAGCTTGAGGCCGACCACGCTGGTGGACAGCGCGACGATGCGGCCGCCGTCGCGGACGCGTCGCGCGCTCTCGCGCAGCACGTTGAAGGCGCCCTTGAGATTGATGGCGGTGACCCGATCGAACAACGCGTCGTCGGTGGCTGACAGCGGCGCAAGCTGCAGCACTCCGGCGCTGTTGACCACCACATCGATGCCCTCGAATCGAGCCTCGACGGCATCGAACAAGCGGCTCACCGCCTGCGGATCGGCCACGTCGGCCTGCAGCGCAATGGCTTGGCCGCCGGCGGAGACCAGCTCGGCGGCCAGGGCATCAGCCTCTTCGCGGCGGCCGGCATAGTTGATCGCAACCGCATGGCCGTCGGCCGCCAGCCGACGCGAGATCGCGGCGCCGATGCCGCGGGAGCCGCCGGTGACCAGGGCGACGGTACGGGGAGAGGAGCTGGACATGAAGGCTTCCTTCGAAGACGCGCCCGCGTGGCGCCCCATCATCTTGCTGGTTCCTGGCGTCCGGATAATCATGGAGAATCCGACAACATCATCCGGATGTTCGAACAATGGATCGATTCACCGCCCTGCGCGCTTTTGTCCGTATCGTCGAACGTCGCAGCTTCACCCGCGCTGCAGAGGACCTGGGGCTGCCGAGGGCCACGGTGACCGACGCGATCAAGGCGCTGGAGCGGCGGCTGGGGGTGAGGCTGTTGCACAGGACCACGCGACGGGTGGTGCCGACCCTCGAGGGCGAAGCCTTCTATGGCCGCTGCCTGCGCCTGATCGCCGACATGGACGATGCCGAAGCCGCATTCCGTGATGTCCCGCCGCGTGGCACGCTGCGCATCGAAGTGCACGGAACGCTTGGTCGGCACTTGTTGTTTCCGCACCTGCCCGAGTTCCTGCAGCGCTATCCCGACATCGAGCTGGACGTGAGCGAGGGGGATCGCTACGTGGATCTGCTGCGCGAAGGCGTGGATGCCGCGCTTCGGGTCGGCACCCTGGCCGACAGCGATCTGGTCGCGCGGCGACTGGCACTGCTGCGCGAAGTCACCGTTGCCTCACCGTCCTACGTGGGTTCGCATGGGCTGCCGGACAGCATCGACGCGCTGCTGTCCGGTCATCGGATGGTCGGTTTCCGTTCCGGTGCCAGCGGACAGTTGATTCCTCTGGAGTTCCAGCAGGCCGGGCAGGTGCGCCATGTGCCTCTGCCGGCAACCGTGCGGGTATCCGGCGCAGATGCCTTCCTGGGGGCGGCACTGGCGGGGCTCGGCATCATCCAGGCGCCGCGCTACCGGCTGGATCCCTATATCGAACGTGGTCAGTTGCTGGAGTTGCTGGCGGAATCGCCGCCCACACCCAGCCCGTTGAGCCTGGTTCACCCGCGCAACCGCACGCCGTCGCCGCGGTTGCGGGTATTCATCGACTGGATTGCCGGCGTGTTTGCGCCGGACCGCTAGCGCCCGGCAGGGCCAGCTCGAACACGGTGCCCGATGCGTCGGAGACCACGCTCACCGATCCACCATGGGCCTGCACGATGGCGCGGGTGATCGCCAATCCCAGCCCGGCGCCCTCGTGCCGGCCGCGCTCGCCGCGGAAGAACCGGTCGAACAAGCGGGGCAGTGCCTGCATGGGAATCGGCGGACCGAGGTTGTGGACAGCAATCCGGCTCGTGGGCCCGGTGCCGTCCAGCCGCACCACGATCTCCGTACCCGGCGTGGCGTGCTGCAGGGCGTTGGAAAGCAGGTTGGCGACCGCCCGGTGCAGCATCAGGCGGTTGCCGTTGGCCTCTGCGCTGCCTTCCCGCCGCAGCGTGAGCTGGCGCTCCTCGGCCAGCAGATCGTAGAACTCCAGCAGCGCATCGACCATCGCATCCAGCGCCACCCCCTCGCGCGAGGGCAGGGCGCCGGGTGCTTCGGCCTGGGCCAGATAGAGCAGATCGCCCACGGTCTGTGCCAGCCGTTGCAGCTCTTCCGCGCAGGAGAGCAGCGTCTCGCGATAGGACTCGTTGCTGCGGGGGTGCGCGAGCACCACCTGCACCTGGGTCAGCATGTTGGTGATCGGCGTACGCAGTTCGTGGGCGAGGTCTCCGGAGAACCCGCTGAGGCGCTCGAAGTCCTGTTGCAGCCGCGCCAGCATCCCGTTCAGGCTCTGCGCCAGCTGTTCCAGTTCGACGGGCACGTGCTCGGCCGTGAGCCGGCGCTGCAGTCGTCCGGCGGTGATATGGCGGGCCTCGTCGGCCAGCGTGCGCAGTGGGCGCAGCGTCTGCCGCACGACGTAGCCCCCCAGCAGGCTGCTGGCCACCGCAGCAGCGACCAGAGCGACGGCCAGCAGGTGGCGGAAGCGCTGCAGGAAGTCGGCATGGCGCGCATCGTCGATCGCCAGCAGGGTGGCCAGGCGGCTGCCATCGGCCAGCGTCTGCCGCAGATTGAGGGCGTGCAGGCGGCTTCCGTCGGCCAGCGTCCAGTCATGGCGGCGCGGTTCAGTGTCGGCGGGTTGGGTCCGCGCATGCGCGCGCAAGGCCTCCGGCGCGGTGGAGAAGAGCACGCCGCCCTGCTCATCGACGATGTGGAAGGCGATATCGGGATGGTGGCGCAGCGCATCGCCCAGGCGCTGGGCGCGCTCATCGGACGTGCCGCTGCCGGCGAGGTCGGCGATCAACGCGGCCTTGTTCTCCAGTTCGGCGAAATCCTGTGCGACCAGATCATGGCGCGCGCTCAGATAGATCGCCACGCCCAGTGCAGCCAGCACCAGCGTACCGACCGTGGCGAACAGCACGGTGAGGCGGACGGCAATGGAGCGTCGCAGGCTCATTGCGGTTGCGCTGCTTCGACCTCGGGTGCCTCCAGCACGTAGCCCATCCCGCGCACAGTGACCACCAGCTTTTCGGCGAAGCCATCGTCGATCTTGGCGCGCAGGCGGCGTATCGCCACATCGATGACATTGGTGTCGCTGTCGAAATTCATGTCCCACACCTGCGAGGCGATCAACGAGCGTGGCAGGACCTCGCCGCGCCGTCGTGCCAGCAGCTCCAGCAGCGCGTGTTCCTTCGGGCTCAGTGTGATGCGCTGGCCACCGCGCTCCACGCGCCGGCGCAGCGTATCCACCACCAGATCGGCGACGACGATGCGGTCAGGCTGAGACTGGCCCTGGCCGCGTCGCAGCAGGGTACGCACGCGTGCCAGCAGCTCGGCGAAGGCGAAAGGTTTGGCCAGGTAATCATCGGCACCCAGTTCCAGCCCCTGCACGCGGTCGGCAATGCTGCTGCGCGCCGACAGGAACAGCACCGGCACCTGCCACCCCGCATCGCGCAGGCGCGACAGGACGTTCCAGCCATCGAGACCGGGCAGCATCACATCGAGGATGACCAGCTGGTACTCGCCGCTTGCCGCCAGATGCAGGCCGTCCACGCCGTCGCAGGCGAGATCGACCACGTAGCCCGCTTCGATCAGGCCCTGTCGCAGGTAATTGCCGGTCTTGGGCTCGTCTTCGACGATCAGCAGCTTCATCGTGTGCATGCCGGCCCGCGCAGCGCCGCCCTCATGCCAGCGGGTCCAGCGTGCCGAGCACGGCCACGCAGGCCAGTACCAGCAGCCCGAGTGCGGCCTCGAAGGTGAGGCTGTGACGCAGCGAGCGCAGCGGGCGGAACTGCCAGCCGCCACGGATGGCGGTGGCGAGTGCCGGCACCAGCCGCCAGCGGTGCAGCGCGGCCAGGCCGAGCATGCCCGCGACCAGGGCCAGCTTGAACAGCAGCCAGCGCCCGTGCGCGGTGTTGAACAGGGTCTGCAGCGAGCCCTGCAGATCCACGTAGGTATAGGTGCCGGTCATCGCCAGCAGGGCCACGATTACCGTACCGGGCAGGGCGAAACCATGCGCCACCTGCCAGAGTTCATGGGTGCGTTCACGCAGGGAAGGGCCCTGGGTGCGCAGGGCCAGATGCAGCACCGCGGCGATCGCGCCGACCCATGCGCCTGCGGCGAGCAGGTGGACGGTCCCGGCGGCCAGGCGCAGCGCACCGCGGATGCCGTCGCCGGCGGCGGCGTGGCCGTTCCAGGCCAGGCTTGCCAGGGCGACCGCCGAGAGCGGCAGCAGGATGACACGGCGTGCCGCGGCCACTTTCGCGCTTGCGGCAAGCAGCGGCAGCATTGCCAGCAGCGCCAGCGCACGCACCAGTGCCGCTTCGCCGACCGGTGTGGCGGTGGTGAACCATGCGACGGTCGCTTGATCGACCGCGGCAAGCGGAAGCCCCAGCACGCCTGTCACCCGCACCGCCGCGTCCAGCAGCACGACTGCCAGCGCGATCACGGCCAGTGGCAGGAAGATGCGACGCGCAGGCGCAGGGCGGATGAACAGCATCCTGCCGAACAGCAGCATCAAGGCCAGGTACAACGCCAGCCGCAGGGCATAGGGAGACAGTTCGATCACCACCGCAGCTTACTTCACGCTGAAACGATAGTCGCCGGTGACGGGGTGGCTGTCCTGGCCGACGGCGCGCCACTGCAGGCGATAGTCTCCGGCAGGCAGCGGCTTGGCGAAACTCACGACCAGCCGGTGACCATCGTCCGACACCTGCTGGGAAAGGGCAGGCATCGCCATCAGGGTGCGGCCATGGGCCATGCTCAGTTCGATGCGGGTGGCGCGCGGCATCACCCGCTCGCTGAAGGTCAGCTCGATGCGGTTGGCAGGCGCGACGCTGGCATCGGCGGCGGGCGTTGCCTTCACCAGGCTGGGGTGTGCAAGGGCCAGCGGAGCGGCGGCGACGCCCGGCAGCAGCAGGAGCAGAGCGGCGGAGCGGCGGAGCGAAGACGACATGGTGGGTGCCTGCAGGAATGGGGCGCTCAGGCTGACGGCGGGCACCTTTCGTGGCCCTGACCCGGACATTACCGATCTGTCAGGTTGGCCGGTGCCGGGCCGACCCGCCCTTCCCATCATGGGCGCGCGCGTGGGCAGGCACGCAGGGCGCGGCGGTTGCACAGGTGGGCCATCGCCAGCAGCCCACCGCCGCAGGCGGTGGCCATGCCGTGCCAGAGCAGCGATTCCTTCAGCGGTGGATACAGCGATGCGGACAACAGCAGGCCAGCCCCAGCCAGGGCCAGTCGCATCGGCAGCCAGTGGCGGTGCCGGCGCAGGCCCGCAGCGGTGCTGGCCAGCGCCAGCAGCGAGGCGAGCAACGCGAACGCCCACTCCCAGCGTGACATCAGCAGCAGGGTGGTCATCAGGGCATGGCCGGGGTGCTGGAACGAGCGCAACGCCATCATGGCCGCCGGGACGAAGGCCAGCAGCAGCGGCAGCGCGATGCAGTGCGCTGCGCAGGCCAATGACAGCCCTGCGCCGGCCAGATCGAAACGGGGATGCCAGCGTGCCGATGCTGGCGGCTGTGGCAGACCCCTTGCAGGAACGGTGGGGATGTGGTCCATAATGTTACATAGTAACACTAACGGTACCCTCATGAAGCTTCCCGCCACGTTTCTGCTGCTGCTTTCTGCGGCGTCCGCCCACGCCCATGAGGTGCGCCAGCAGGGCGCGCATGTGCATGGCCAGGCCACGGTCGATGTGGCGCTCGAACGGGGAACACTGGACCTGGCAATGCAGGCCCCCGGTATCGGCCTGCTCGATTTCGAGCGACCGCCCGCCACCCCGCAGGAGCGCGCTGCGCTCGCACGTGCGAAGGCACTGCTGAAGGAAGGCGCATGGGTCACCCTGCCGACAGCGGCCCAGTGCCGCCTTGCCGCCAGCAGCGTGGCCGCCAACGGATTCGCTGCAGACCCGATGCGCGACGCCGGGCACCACGGCCATGCCGGCTTCAGTGCCGGACTGCGTTTCCAGTGCGCGCATCCGTCCGCGCTGCGGGTGCTGGTGGTCCGCCTGCCGGTGCTGTTCCCTGGCCTGCATGAGGTCATCGTCAACAGCACCACGCCCGCCGGACAGGGACGGCACGTGCTGACCGCCGAGACTCTGCGCGTGGTACTTGCGCAGTGAGTGCGGCGGTCATCGATGTGCAGGACCTGCGCTTCGCCTACGGCGATCGCCCGGTACTGGAGATTCCGGCATTGCGCGTCGATGCGGGCAGCAGCGTGCTGCTGCGCGGTGCCAGTGGCGGTGGCAAAAGCACCCTGCTGGGTGTGCTGGCCGGCGTGCTGCGCGCTCGCCAGGGCCGGGTCGACGTCGCCGGACACTCCCTGCATGCGATGAACGGTCCGGCCCGCGACCGCTTCCGTGCCGACCAGCTGGGCGTGATCTTCCAGCAGTTCAACCTGCTGCCGTTCCTCAGCGTGCGCGAGAACATCGCGCTGGGTCTGCGCTTCTCGCGGCTGCGCAGGCAGCGCGTCGGCGCAGCGCTGGACGAGGAGATCGCACGGCTGCTGCAGTCCCTGCAGATCGACCCGACGCTGATGGACCGTCCGGCGGGCAGGCTCAGCGTGGGCCAGCAGCAGCGCGTGGCGGCGGCACGCGCACTGATCGGGCGGCCGCAGGTGCTGCTTGCCGACGAGCCCACCTCGGCACTGGACCGGCACGCGGCGGACGCGTTCGTGCGCCTGATGACCCGGCAATGCCAGGCCTGCGGCACCACCGCGCTGGTGGTCAGCCACGATGAAAGCCTGCAGCCTCTGTTCGACCGGGTCATCGTCCTGGCCGAGATCAATCATGCCGGAGCTGCCCATGCTTGAACTTGCCTGGGCCAGCCTGCGCAGCCGCGCGCTCAGTGTTGCCCTCACGGTGCTGGTGATCGCCCTCAGCGTGGTTCTGCTGCTGGGCGTGGAGCGGGTCCGCACGCAGGCGCATGAAGGTTTTGCCAGCACCGTGTCCGGAACCGATCTGATCGTGGGTGCGCGCTCCGGACCGGTGAACCTGCTGCTCTATTCAGTGTTCCATATCGGCGATCCGACCAACAATGTCTCCTGGCAGTCCTATCAGGCGCTGTCGGCGCTGCCGCAGGTGAAGTGGTCGGTGCCGCTCTCGCTGGGCGATTCCTGGCGGGGCTACCGCGTGGTCGGCACCACCGGCGGCTACTTCGAGCATTACCGCTACGGTGCCGGTCATGAACTGGTCTTCGCACAGGGCGGGCCCTTCTCGGACCTGTACGATGCGGTGATCGGCGCGGAGGTGGCGCAGGCGCAGAACATCACGCCGGGCGACCCGATCGTGCTGGCGCATGGCACCGGGGCGGTGCCCCTGGCCACGCATGCCGACAAGCCGTTCCGCGTGGTGGGGATCCTGCAGCGCACCGGAACACCGGTGGATGCGTCGGTACTGGTATCGCTGCCGGCGATCGAAGCCATCCACATCGACTGGCGTTCCGGCGTGCAGCTGCTCGGCCAGCATGTCAGCGCGGAGCAGGCGCGGCGGCTTGATCTGACCCCGACCAGCATCACCGCCTTCATGCTTGGCCTGAATACCCGCATCGCGACGTTCTCCGTGCAGCGCACGATCAATGACTATCCGGAGGAGGCGATGCTGGCGATCCTGCCGGGCGTCACCCTGCAGCAGTTGTGGCAATCGTTGGGCACGGCCGAGCGGGCACTGCGGTTGATCAGCGCGATGGTGGTGCTGCTGGGAATGGTCTCGCTGGTAGCGCTGCTGGTATCAACCCTGCAGGAGCGGCGCCGCGAGATGGCGGTGCTGCGCGCGGTCGGCGCGCGTCCGCGCTACATCGCCGGTCTACTGGTGGTGGAGGCGGTGGCGACCAGCGCGCTGGCGTGCGGGCTGGCACTGGCGGCGCTGGTGCTGGCCAGTGCCGTGGGGCGCAGCTGGGCGCTGGCGCAGTATGGCCTGTCGATCACCCACGTCTGGCCGGATGCGCGCGAGCTGGGCTGGGTGGCGGGCCTGCTGCTGGTCAGCGCCGTGGCGGGCCTGCTGCCGGCCGCGCTGGCCTACCGGCGCACGCTCGCCGACGGTTTGGCGTCGCCGGGATGAGCATGCGCCGGCTGGGTGGCTTGCCAGTGTTGCTGATGCTGGTTGCCTGCGAGCGGCCGGTCGACACCGGCGTGCAGGCGCTGCCGCCACCGGTGGCGGATCAGGGCGCAGCGACCGTGGAAGAGCAGGAGCTGGACTGGCTGCAGATGATGCCCGCCGACGAGCTGGCGGCGCTGGAACGTGGCGAAGGCCCTGAGGTGGAACACAACGGCAGCCGACGCATGCCGCAGTTCGGCACGTTCCGCACCGTCGACGCCGTACTGCAGCGGCCGGTGCGCCTGCCGGGCTACGTGGTGCCGCTGGCCAGCACTGCGGAAGGACGGCTCAGTGAATTCCTGTTCGTCCCGTATTACGGCGCCTGCATCCATGTGCCACCACCGCCGCCGAACCAGATCGTGCACGTGGTACTGGACCGGGCAATCGAGATGCCTGACATGTACGCTCCGTTCTTCCTGGCCGGAAACCTGCACGCCGAGCGCCTGGACGATGAGCTGGCAGGCTCTGCCTACAGCATGCGCGATGCACGGCTGAAACCCTATGCGCCGTGATCGCCTTGCATGGCTCGCTGGATGCGCGCTGCTGGCCGGATGCGCCCGCGTGCCCGACGGTGCCGGACAGCACCCTGCACCGTTGCCGGCGGCGGCGCCGTCTCCGTCGGCACGCCCGATCGACCGCTGGGATGCCCTGATGCCGGACGAGGACCGTTTCCAGCGACCGCCGCCGCAGATCGGCCTGTCACGCGACGGCATGGCCGGCGTCGGTGGCCTGATTGACGACAGCGGCGCCGGCACGCCGCCCGGTCAGGCGATCGACCACTCCCGTCCGGAGCGCGCCCGGCAGTTCGGCTCTTCGCGCGTGGTGGCATCGGTGGATGGACGTGCGGTGGACCTGGACGGTTACGTCGTGCCCCTGGGCACCACCGACGATGGACGCGTGGACGAGGTGCTGTTCGTCCCTTTCTATGGTGCCTGCATCCATGTACCCCCACCACCGCCGAACCAGATGATCCACGTGACGTTGGCCACGCCGATCACGCTGGGTGCGCTGTGGGACCCCTATCGACTCGCCGGGAGGGTGCAGGTCAAGCGCTTCGACGCCGACATCGCCAGCGCTTCCTACGATGTGGCGGCCGCCACACTGACGCCGATCCACAACTGATGCGCGGGCGTCCACTACTGGCGATGGCGCTGCTGGCGGTGACAGCCACGGCGGTCGGGTGGCTGTACCTGCGGACAGCGCAGCCGCAGCCGCCGCAGGCCACTTCCGTGGCGCCCACCGATGAGATGCGGCAGCGGATCGAGCGGCGGATGGGGGACGATGCGGCCTTCCGCAACGACGTGGCATTCCTGCTGGTGGCAACCCTGCGCGACCGCTGCCGGCCGGCAGAGGCAGGGCTGCTCGCGCGCATGGCCAACCGTGCCGCGCTGCCGGTACTGGGCGCGGTGAGTGCGGTGACTGCGGAGGATCCAGGCCTTGACCGTCCCATCTACCGTTACATCCAGCACCGCGCCGACAGTGCCCGCTGCACGGATCCGCTGCCCCTCGCAGCGGCCGGTGGCCGCGTGCTGCACGTCGATATCGAGCAGTATGCTCGCACCTTCCCGGACAGCTACTTCGATCCCACGCGCAGCAGGGCGCCGCGGGATTTCGGTGGGCATACGCTGCGCGAGCGGGCCTCCAACGCATGCAACAGCGTGGTTTATTCGGTACTGCCGCTCGGCGACGCGGACTGGCGCTGTGCGTCGCTGCGGGCGAACGCGCGGGCCCGGGTGCGCAGCCTGTGCGAGGACGAGCTGCGGCGCCAGCACGGTGACATCGCGGGCGAACTCGACATGGCCGTGGGGCAGGGCATGCAGGAACAGGTGGTCGCGGCGGTGGCGGCGTTGCCGGTGGACTGCAGGTAGCACCAGCGGCGCCTGCCGGGGCTGAACAGCGCCTGGGTCGAAACCTGAACGTGTCGCTGCAGGGCTATAACTATACAGGACATCCGGTATAGTTAATGGAGCCTTCTTGCCCAGGTTTGTTTCCCATGGCCTTGTCCCAGTCCTTGGCCGATGCTCCGGCTCTGTCCCGTGCCCGGCGCTGGTCGCTGTTGTTCACGGTGGCCGCCGGCCTGCTGCTGGTGACGCTGGACAACTCGGTGCTGTACACGGCGCTGCCCACACTGACGGCAGAACTTTCCGCCAGCGCGGGTCAGGCACTGTGGATCATCAATGCCTATCCACTGGTGATGGCTGGCCTGCTGCTCGGTGCGGGCACGCTGGGCGACCGCATCGGTCACCGTCGCATGTTCCTGATCGGCCTGGTGGTCTTCGGCGTGGCTTCGCTGGCGGCAGCGTTCTCTGTCACCGCAGCGCAGTTGATCGCTGCCCGTGCGCTGCTCGCCGTGGGCGCCGCGGCGATGATGCCGGCCACGCTCGCGCTGATCGGCCTCAGCTTCCATGAAGAGCGTGAGCGCAACATCGCCATCGCGATCTGGGGCTCGGTGGCGATCGTCGGCGCCGCACTCGGACCGATCATCGGTGGCTGGCTGCTGCAGCATTTCTGGTGGGGATCGGTGTTCCTGGTCAACGTGCCGGTGGTGATCGTGGCCTTCGTCGCGACGCTGCTGCTGGCGCCGGAGGGGCAGCGCGACACGTCCCGGCCGTGGGATCTGCTGTCCTCGCTGCTGGCGCTGGCGGCGCTGTCGGGGCTGGTGCTGGCGATCAAATCGCTGATCGCCACGCCGCCTTCCTATGGCCTCGGCGCGGCGGCATCGGTGCTGGCGCTGGCGGCGGGCGCCGCGTTTGCCCGCCGCCAGCAGCGCCTGCCGCATCCACTGCTGGACTTCGCGATCTTCCGCAATCCGGCATTCCTGGCCGGTACGCTGTCTGCGGTGTTCACCCTGTTTGCGATGGCGGGCCTGCAACTGCTGACCACCCAGCGTTTCCAGCTGGTCGCCGGATTCACGCCATTGCAGGCGGGCCTGCTGGTATCGGTGGCGGCGCTGGGCAGCCTGCCCAGCGCGCTGCTCGGCGGCAGCATCCTGCACCGCGTCGGCCTGCGTCCGCTGATCTGCGGCGGACTGGCCGCGGGGGCACTGGGAGTGGGCGTGGTCGCGTTCGGTTTTCCGCACGGACTGGGCTGGGTCGTCGCCGGCATGGCGATCACCGGGTTCGGCATGGGCTCGGCAATCTCGGTCGCATCCACCGCCATCCTCAACAACGTGCCTGCGCACCGTGCGGGCATGGCGTCCTCCGTGGAGGAGGTCTCCTACGAATTCGGCGGCCTGCTGGCGGTGGCGATGCTGGGCAGCCTGGGCGCAGCGATGTACGGCGCCTTCCTGCCGGTATCGGCGGATGTTCCGGCACTGGCGCGGGAAGGATTCGCCCAGGCGCAGCAGGTCGCCCGCGAAGCCGGCCCGGGCGAGTGGTTCGCCGGCGCCACCGCCGCCTATGACCGCAGCTACCAGATCGTGCTGCTGGTCATCACCGCGGTGCTGGCCGTGGGTGCAGCGCTGATCGCGCGCCTGCTGCGCGGGCGGGCGGGGAGCCGCGAGGGAGCGGCCGATCGCGTAAAGTAGTGCGATGAGAACCAGCAAGCGCCAGCGCATCCTCGATGCCGCCGTCAACGTGATCAATCGAGACGGCGTGCGCGCGGTGACCTTCGAGTCGGTGGCGGCAGAAGCCGGCCTCACGCGCGGCGGCCTGCTGTATCACTTCCCGTCGCGCGAGGCACTGCTGCGCGGCATCGACGAGCACCTGGTGCACAACTGGGAGGCGTCGATGGAAGCGCTGCTCGGCAAGCGTGCCAGCGAGGCCACGGCGCTCGAGCGCTATCAGACCTTCGTTCGCGTGTCGGCGCAGAGCGCGACGCGCGCCGAGCTGATGTTCATGCTCGAATCGGTGGACCCGGAGGCCGGTGAGCGGCCATGGAGCCCGGCCGTGCAGCGCTGGGCGCCATCGCCGCCGCCGGCCGGCGTGGTTGATCCTGCGGCGCTGGACAATTTCGTGGCACGGTTGGCGGCCGATGGGCTGTGGATCTACGAGGCCATGTACGAAGGACAGCTGGACGACGCGGTGCGCGCCCAGGTGGCCGAGCGCATTGCGGGCCTGTTGTCACCCGGCCGATGATGGGGGTTGCCCACTGACGATGGCGGGTCCCGCCATGGCCGCGTTCATGCCGTTGGCATGTCTTCCGGCCGCAACCGCTCTGGATGGGTGTACACATTGAATCCACTGCCGCGGGCGAAGCCGACCAGGCACAGCCCTGCGCTGCGCGCCAGATCGATCGCCAACGCCGTTGGCGCGGACACGGCGGCCAGTACGCTGGCACCGGCGCGCACTGCTTTGCTGACCATCTCGTAGCTGGCCCGGCTGGAAATCAGCAGCAGTCCACCGTCGATGGCGTGCTCGTTGTGATGCAGGGCGCCGATCAGCTTGTCCAGTGCATTGTGGCGGCCCACGTCCTCGCGCACCCAGCCGATGCGCCCGTTGGCGTCGGCCCAGGCGGCCGCGTGGGTGGAGCCGCTGGCCGCATTCATCGGCTGGTGCTGCGACAGCGTGGCCAGTGCCCGCTGCAGGGCCGCCGGCGCGTAGGTCCGTCGTTCGCGTACCGGGGGCAGGGGCCGCAGCACATCCTCGAGCTGCCGTGTTCCGCACAGGCCGCAGCCGCCACGGCCGGGCAGCAGGCGGCCATCGGCCGGATCCAGACCGGCGCCCGGTGCCTCGGCGGCAACCGTCATCCGCAGTTCGATGCCTTCCAGCTGCGGCGCCACATCGATCGAGAGCAGCTGCGTCGGCGTGGTGATCAAGCCCTCGCTGAGCGAGAAACCGAGCGCAAAGTCCTCCAGGTCACAGGGCGTGGCCATCATCACCGCGAACACGGTGCCGTTGTAGTGCAGCGCTACCGGCACCTCTTCGGCGACCACGTCGGCCTGCGCCTGCACCTGCTGCCCGCCCTCGCGCCAGCGCTGCAACGTGCGCTGCGCGGTGCCGGCAGGCGGAGAGGGCGGCGGGGGCGAGTCAGCCATGCAGAGTGTCCGGACAGAGTGAGCGTGTCATGGGCTGTTGGCCCACGCCCCGAGGATAACGCAGTGCGTCCGTGGCAACGCAGCAGACTCCGTCGCCCCGGAGGCGCGCCGGAAGATTCGGGGCGGCTCTGGCGAAGCGGTCCCGGGCGTGCTTGACTCTGTCTGTCGTGCCCTTCGCAGTCTCGTCTCCTGGCGCCAGGTCTTCGAACATGTCCGAGCAGAAACCACCCCGTTACAAGCCCTACAACCAGCCCGCAGGCGGTTGGGGTGCGGCCGGCGCCACCGCCCGGGTTCTGCTGCAGCAGAGCGTGATCGGCAACGGCTCCAGGGCACTGCTGGCGATGAACCAGCCCGCTGGCTTCAAATGTCCCAGCTGCGCCTTCCCCGACGCCGACGAGCGCAGGAAACTGGAGTTCTGCGAGAACGGGGCCAAGGCACTGGCCTGGGAGGCGACCCGGTTCCGGGCGGATCGCGAGCTGTTCGCGCGTTATACCGTCAGCGAGCTGATGGAGCGGACCGACTACTGGCTGGAAATGCAGGGGCGGCTGACCGAGCCGATGCGTTACGACGCAGCCACCGACCACTATGTGCCATGCAGCTGGGACGAGGCGTTCGCACTCATCGGCCGTCACCTGCGGTCACTGGACAGCCCGCATCAGGCCGAGTTCTACACGTCGGGCCGCACGCCGAACGAGGCGGCGTTCCTGTATTCGATCTTCGTACGCGAGTTCGGCACCAACAACTTCCCCGATTGTTCGAACATGTGCCACGAGCCGACCAGCCGTGGCCTGCCACCTTCCATCGGTGTGGGCAAGGGCACCATCGTCCTGGAGGATTTCGAGCACGCCGAGGCGATCTTCGTGATCGGCCAGAACACCGGCACCAATTCGCCGCGGATGATGGGCAACCTGGTCGAGGCGCGCAGGCGCGGCGTGCCGATCGTGGCGGTCAACCCGATGCCCGAGCGCGCCCTGATCCGGTTTGCCGAGCCGCAGGATGTGGTGCAGATGGCGACCTTCGGCTCCACCGAGATCAGCAGCGAATTCGTGCATATCCGCATCGGCGGTGACCTGGCGCTGATCAAAGGCATGATGAAGGTGATGTTCGAGCGCGAGGCACAGGGCCAGCGCGTGCTCGACCATCGGTTCCTGGATGAACATACGGTCGGCCTGGACGCCTTGCGCGCGGACGTGATGGCGCAGGACTGGGACGACATCGTCAGGGTCTCCGGCATCTCGGAGGCGCAGATCCGGCGCTGCGCCGAGATCTACATCCGCTCCAATGCCACGGTGATCTGCTATGGCATGGGCCTGACCCAGCACCAGTATGGCTCGCGGCTGCTGCAGCAGGTCGCCAATCTGCTGATGCTGCGCGGCAACTTCGGCAAGCCGGGGGCGGGGATCGGCCCGATCCGGGGTCATTCCAACGTGCAGGGCGATCGTACCGTCGGCATCGACGAGAAGCCGGCGGCAGCGTATCTGGATCGCCTTCAGGAGGTGTTCGGTTTCAATCCGCCGCGGGAGCACGGGCATCATGTGGTCGAGTCGATCGAGGCCATGCTCGATGGCAGCGCCAGGGTGTTCGTCGGGCTGGGCGGCAATTTCATCCATGCCGTGCCGGACACGCCCCGGGCCTACGAAGCCATGCGCAGCCTGCAGCTGACGGTGGGTATCGCCACCAAGCTCAACCGCGGGCACCTGGTGCATGGGCGCGATGCGCTGATCCTGCCGGTGGTGGCGCGCTCGGAACGTATCGTCACGCCCGCAGGCGAGCAGTTCGTGACGATCGAGGATGCGATGTCGAACGTGACCGCTTCGCGCGGTGTTCTTGAGCCGGCCAGCGACCAGCTGCTGCCGGAGGTCGAGATCGTCTGTCGCATGGCGATGGCGACGCTGCCGGACAGCAGGGTCGACTGGGCAGGTTGCAGGCATGACTATGCGCGGATCCGTGACCTGATCGCTGCCGTGTACCCGCAGATCTATGCAGGCTTCAATGAGCGCATCCGGCAGCCGCACGGCTTCCATCTGGACATTGCACCGCGCCGCCGGGTGTGGCCCACCGCCAACGGCAAGGCCAACATCCTGGTGATGCCGGGCCTGGATGTGGACGACCCGGTGCACGATCCGGACATGCTGCGACTGGCCACGGTGCGTTCGCATGACCAGTTCAACACCACCATCTACAGCTACAACGACCGCTATCGCGGCGTATACAACGATCGCAGGGTGGTGTTCATGAACATCGAAGACCGGCTGGCACGCGGTCTGGAGAAGGAGGCGCGGGTCAGCCTGGAGACGCTCAGCGCAGATGGCGTGCGGCGTCGCATCGACGGGCTGACCGTGCTCGACTACCCCATGCCACGGGGCGCGCTGGCGGGCTACTACCCTGAGTTGAATGCGCTGCTGCCGCTGGACTACTACGATCGCCTCAGCGGCACGCCTGCGGCGAAGTCGATTCCGGTACGCATGCGGGCAGACGCAGGCAGCGCGGACACCGCATAGGGTCCGGTGGCGGCCCAGCCTGCCACGCCCATCGGCTATGATGCCTGCGATGAATGCTGCTGCTCTCCTGCTGCGCTGGCTGTTGCTCGTTGCCCTGGTGCTGACCGCACCGGGACTGGCGCGGGCTGCATCGGGCGACGGTGGACAGGGCGACACGGAGTACTGCGCCGCGTCGCATGAGACGGCCGTGGATCCGGCCGGATGCTGCGGCGATCGATCATCGGGCGACTGCGCAGCCAGTGAGTGCCCGTGCCCTCCCGCGTGTACCGGCGTGCCGGCGACCTCCTCCGCCGTGGCGATCACACCCTGGCGCGAGGCGCCACGCGCTGCCCTTGCACGACGGCCTGTGCCGCCGCCCCTGACCGACGCGTTGCGACCTCCCATCGTGTGATGGCCTGCAGGCGCCAGCCGCCTGTTGTCCTGCCTGTCCCATTCCCGATTTTCCCGCGCCTTCGATGCGAGGGTCGCGGGCGTTCCGCCCGCATGCACAAAGGAACCAACACGATGAACCGTTCTCTCTCTCTCGGCCTGCTGCTGGCCAGCATTCTGTCCGGCGCCGGCTGCGCCCGTGCAGCCGAAGAGGTGGCCGCGGCGCCGGGCCATGCCCACGCAGCGGCCGATGCCGCCTCCGTCCCCGATGCGCAGCTGCCGACCGCAATCGTCCACAAGACCGCCAGCTGCGGTTGCTGTGGCGTCTGGGTCGAACACCTGCAGGCCGCGGGCTTCGCGGTGGACGTGCGGGATACCGATGACATGAACCCGATCAAGCGGCGCCTGGGTGTGCCGGTCGGCAAGGGGTCCTGCCATACCGCCGAGATCGACGGCTATGTGGTGGAGGGGCACGTTCCGGCCGAGGACATCAAGCGGCTGCTGAAGGAGCGTCCTGCGGCGCGTGGACTGGTGCTGCCGGGCATGCCGGCCGGTTCGCCCGGCATGGAGATGCCCGACGGTTATGTGCAGCCGTACACGGTGGAACTGGTGCGCGGTGACGGCAGCACCGAGCCGTTCGCCCACCACGGCCAGGGCGGCTGAGGGTCGCTGCTGCTGTGGCGGCTCACAGGCCGCCACGGCTTCAGTGCGCGTTGTCGCGTTCCCTGGCCAGCTGTGCCTCGAAACTGCGCTCGGCTGAATCCGCGTAGGCGCTGCAGCGCATCGCTGCAGCACTGGCCTTGGCGCCTGCGGCATAGTCCCAGCCGCTGGCGCCAGGATGCGGGGTCAACAGCACGTCGCAGGGCAGGCGGCGCACGGTCGCGAAGCTGCGGCGATAGTCCTCGATCAGGTGCGGATAGCGGGGATTGCCCTGCAACCGATAGCCCGGCGCACTGAGGCTGTCCGCATAGGCGATGCGTACCGGCCTGCCATCGCGGGTGTCGTTCCAGGTCCAGGCGGTGCTGCCCGGTGTGTGACCCGGCATGAAATGCGCGGTGAAGTGCATTCCGCCCAGCGACACGACCTCGCCGTCCATCAGGATGCGGTCGGCATTGGCCGGAGGGAAGGTGATGTCATCGCCGAAGTGCAGATCGTTGCTGCCCCCGCGCGCCAGCAGGACGGCCGTTTCGGCGTTGCTGGCGATCTGCGCGCCGGTGCGGCGCTTGAGTTCGGCCACCGCACCGGCGTGGTCGGCATGGGCATGGCTGAGCAGGATCCAGCGCAGCTGCTGCGGTGCGACGCCGCGCTGCTGCAGGTTGGCCAGCAGGTGATCGGCCATCTGCGGCATGCCGCCATCGATCAGCACCGCGCCGTCGTCGGTCTGTACCAGCAGTGCGGTCAGGTTTTCGGTGCCGATCTGCCAGGTATGGTCGGCGATCTGCAGCGGCCTCATCGGCTGCAGCCATGAAGCATCCACCGTGTAGGCCCGCAGCTGGGGCAGGGGCGGCTCTGCTGCATGTAGCGGCGGGACCGCCACGGCAAGGACGAGGGCAGGCAGGAAAGAGCGCATCGTGAAGGTTCGCTGGGAGGAGGCGCAGAAACTAGCATGGGCCTCGTCGGCCGCGTTCCGCATAGATTTCATGGCTCCCATAAGGCTAGTCCAGCCCGGCCCGCAGCCGGTCGTACAGGCGGACCAGGTCGACCAGCGTGCGCGCGCCCATCTTGCGCATCACCTGGGCGCGGCGCACCTTCACCGTGATCTCGCTGACGCCCAGGTCCGCAGCGATCTGCTTGTTGAGCCGGCCCCGGACCACACCATCCACCACGTCGCGCTCGCCGGCCGACAGCGACTCCCAGCGCTGCTGCAGGGCGCCCAGTTCGTCGCCTTCGCGGCGGCGCTGGCGATCGATGCCGATGCCCTTGTGGATCGCATCCAGCAGTTCCTGGTCGCGGAAGGGCTTGGTCAGGAACTCGATCGCACCGTCCTTGATCGCGTTGACACCCATCGCGATGTCACCGTGGCCGGTGATGAACACCACCGGCAGGTGCAGGCCACGCTGGCGCATGCCGCGGTGGAATTCCAGGCCGCTCTGGCCCGGCATGCGCACATCCAGCACCAGGCAAGCGGGCGCATCCAGCAGCGGTTGTTCGAGGAACGCCTGGGTGGACGCGAAGCCCCGTACCTGCAGGCCCATCGAGGCCAGCAGATCCTCCAGCGCCGCGCGCACCGAGGGATCATCGTCGATCACGTACACGATGGGCGCCGGCTCGACGGCCGGTGCAGCGGGTCTACGCATGGCGGTCCCCGATGGCAACAGGCAGGTCGAACACGAAGCAGGCGCCACCGCCGGCAACGCGTTCCGCGCGGATGTGGCCGTCATTGGCCTCGATCATGGAGCGGCTCAAGCTCAGGCCCAGGCCGAGTCCGCTCGACTTCGTGGTCCAGAACGCCTCGAACACGCGCTCCGGCTGTTCCGCCGGCAGGCCGATGCCACGGTCGCGCACGCTCAGGGTGATCCGTTGCCCGTCGCGCCGGCTCAGCAGTGACAGCCGGCGTTCGGCCACCGCTACGCCTTCCATCGCATCGACGGCATTGAGAATCAGGTTGCCGATCACCTGCTGCACCTGCACGCGGTCGGCCTGCACCGGCGGCAGGTCCGGCTCCAGCAGCAGGGCCACGGTCACCCCATGCTGGTCGAGTTCGCTGCGCGAGAGCGCAAGCATTTCCTCCACGGCCTGATTCAGGTCGAAGGTGTCGCGCTGGGGTGCCGCACCCCGGGTCAGTCCGCGGATGCGGGCGATCACATCGCCGGCACGATGCGCGTCGGCGAGGATGCGTGACAGCGCCTGCCGTGCCTTGTCAACATTCGGCGGTTCCTGCGCCAGCCAGCGCTGGCAGGCGTCGGCGCTGCTGGCAATGGCTGCCAGCGGCTGGTTCACCTCGTGCGCGATGGACGTGGTCAGCTCACCGACGGTGGACGCGCGGGCGACCCGCAGCAGGCGTGCCTGCGCCTCCTGCACGGCGGCCTTGGCGGCTTCCATTTTCAGCGCCAGCCAGGTGGTGATGGCGATCACCAGCATGCCGATCACCGAATTGACCAGACCGATGCGGTAGGTGCCGAAACGCGTCAGTACGAAGCTCAGGCTGGTCAGGGCGACACAGGCCACGGCCAGGGCCAGCAATCCGCGCGGCGAAAGCACCCGCGAGGCTGCCAGGATCACCGCCGCATAGAAGCAGGCGGCTGCCACCGCGTAGTCGGTCAACGTGTCGAGCAGGAAGATCGCCACTACGGAGACGATCAAGGCCAGCAGCACCAGTGGACGGCGGGACGACAGCGAAGGCATCGGGACAGCTCCCTGGCGGGATGGAAAGGATAGCAAAGCCGGATCTGCCTTCCGCGGCAGGGCGTGTGACCCGTGATGGCAGCGGCTGCCGCGCTGCACGTGCGCGCGATGATCTCGCGTCACTCCTCCAGGCTGGCATTCCAGAACCCCTGCAGGACGCCGGGCGTGGTGGATAACGCCGCCAGAACCGCATCCAGCTCGTCGCCATCGGCGGTGGTGGCATACAGTACCGCTTCGATCTCCACATCGCGCTCGCCGAAGGGATGGTGGTCCACCGCGCGCACGGGGTACTGGGCCTGTTCCAGCAACAGCAGCAGGCGATCCAGTACCTCGGCCTGCTGTTCGCGCTGGCAGACGACATTGATGGCATAGACGGCTTCGCTGAACGTCTCCGGCAAGGGCTGCCGCTGGATGCGGTTGACCACCGGCCGCAGCAGCGTGTTGGCGGCGAGCACGAACAGCGTGGCCATCACCGCCTCCGGCAACAGCTTGATGCCGGCACAGGCCCCCACTGCCGCCGAGCCCCACAGGGTGGCGGCGGTGTTCAGGCCCGAGACCTGCGCGCCCTCCTTCATGATCGCGCCCGCGCCCAGGAAGCCGACACCGGAGATCACGTAGGCGACCACGTGCAGCGGCGACGGCGGCCCGCCGTACAGGTCGTGGAAACGGACAGCCAGGTCGACGAACACCGCCGCGCCGACGGCTACCAGCGTGTTGGTGCGCAGCCCTGCGGTACGTTGGCGCAGCTGGCGCTCCAGGCCGATGGCGGCACCGAGGACGAAGGCGGTGGACAGGCTCAGCAGCGAGCCGAGCGTGGCGCCGGCGTTGAACGCGGGCAGGTTCAGGTTGATGGCGGACATCAGGATCTCCCCAGGCACGGCCGGCAACGCCTACTGCCAGCCGTAGCGACGGATGTAGAGCTTCTTCAGTGCAGTGGTCAGTGCGGCATAGCCGAACAGGATCGCCACCAGGAACGGCCAGTACCCTGCCGGCAGTGCCTGCAGCCTGAAGTAGGTGGCCAGCGGGCTCATCGGCAGGATCACGCCCAGGGCCATGATCAGTCCCGTCATCAGCAGCAGCGGTGGCGCGGCGATGCTCTGCAGGAACGGCAGCTTCGGCGTGCGGATCATGTGCACGATCAGGGTCTGGGTCAGCAGGCCGACGACGAACCAGCCTGACTGGAACAGGCCCTGGTCGGCGGGTGTGCGAGCGTCGAACACATACCACATCAGGGCGAAGCAGCTGAGGTCGAAGACCGAGCTGATCGGTCCGAAGAACACCATGAAGCGGCCGATGTCGGCCGGGTTCCATTTCAGCGGCTGCCGCACCAGGTCCTCGTCCACATTGTCGAACGGAATGGCAATCTGCGAAACGTCGTACAGCAGGTTCTGCACCAGCAGCTGCAGCGGCAGCATCGGCAGGAACGGCAGGAAGGCGGACGCTACCAGCACCGAGAACACGTTGCCGAAGTTGGAGCTGGCGGTCATGCGGATGTACTTGAGCATGTTGCAGAAGGTGCGCCGGCCCTGGATCACGCCTTCCTCCAGCACCATCAGGTTCTTTTCCAGCAGGATGATGTCGGCCGCTTCCTTGGCGATGTCCACGGCGCTGTCGACGCTGATGCCGATGTCGGCGGCGCGCAGCGCGGGCGCATCGTTGATGCCGTCGCCGAGAAAGCCGACCACCTTGCCCTGCGCGCGCAGCTGGCGTACCAGTCGTTCCTTGTGCAGCGGCGTCAGGCGGGCAAACACGCGGTGGTGCTGCAGGGCGTGTGCCAGCGCTTCATCGCCCATGCGTTCGATCTGCGGGCCGGTCAGGATCGTGTCCGCGTCGAGTCCGACCTGGGCACAGACACGGGCGGTGACCAGTTCGTTGTCGCCGGTGAACACCTTGACCTCGACGCCATGCATCGCCAGTGCCTGCAGTGCCTGTGCAGCCGATTCCTTGGGCGGATCAAGAAAGGCCACGTAGCCGATCAGGGTCAGTCCACATTCGTCGGACTGGGTGTAGGTCGCCTGCTGCGCGCTGGTTTCCTTCATCGCCACCGCCACCACCCGCAGGCCCTGTTCGTTCAGTTCCTCGGTGGTCTGCCGGACCCGCGCCAGCCGCCGTTCGTCCAGTGGCATGTCGTGGCCGTTCTCGCGCACGGTGGAGCACACCGCGAGCATCTCCTCGACCGCGCCCTTGCAGATCAGCTCATGGTGATTCCCGCATTCGGATACCACGACCGACATGCGGCGGCGCTCGAAGTCGAACGGTATCTCGTCCACCTTCCGGTAGTCCTGGCTCAGGCGCAGCGAGCTCTGCAGTTCCACGTGCTCCAGCACGGCGCGGTCCAGCAGATTGATCAGGCCGGTCTGGAAGTGGCTGTTGAGATAGGCGAACTTCAGCACGTCTTCCGAGTCACGGCCGAACACGTCGGTATGCCGTTCCAGGGCGATCCGGTCCTGGGTGAGCGTGCCGGTCTTGTCGGTGCACAGCACGTCCATGGCACCGAAGTTCTGGATGGCGTCCAGGCGCTTGACGATCACCTTGCGGCGCGACAGCAGCACCGCCCCCTTGGCCAGGGTGGAGGTGACGATCATCGGCAGCATTTCCGGGGTCAGGCCGACCGCCACCGACAGGGCAAACAGGAAGGCTTCGGTCCAGTCACCCTTGGTCCAGCCATTGACCAGCAGCACGAACGGCACCATCACCAGGGCGAAGCGGATCAGCAGCCAGCTGACACTGTTGACCCCGGCCTGGAAGGCCGTGGGCGCACGGTCGCTGGCGATGCTGCGCTCGGCCAGAGTGCCGAAATAGGTGCGGTTGCCGGTAGCCAGTACCACTGCGGTGGCCGTGCCGGAGACCACGTTGGTACCCATGAACAGCAGGTTGTGCTGATCGAGCAGGCCGGCCTGCGCATCGCCCGGATGGGCGAACTTCTCCACCGGCAGTGATTCCCCGGTCATGGCCGCCTGGGCCACGAACAGATCCTTGGCCGACAGCACCCGGCAGTCGGCCGGAATCATGTCGCCGGCCGAGAGCACGAGGTGATCGCCGGGTACCAGCTCGCGGATCGGCAGGTCCAGCAGCCGTGAGGGCCGCCGGCTGTGCAGGTGCGCACCGAAGTACTGATCGGCCAGGTCTGCCGCTTCCGTTCCAGGGGTGCGCCGCAGTACACGCGCCGTGTTCCCCACCAGTGCCTTCAGCCGTTCAGCGGCGCGGTTGGAACGCCCTTCCTGGACGAAGCGGATCAGGGTGGACAACAGCACCATCGCGCCGATCACCACCGTGGCCTTCGCATCCTCCGTCAGCCAGGAGACCGCTGCCAGCACGGTCAACAGCAGGTTGAACGGATTGCGGTAGCACTGCCACAGGTGGCGCCACCACGGCAGCGGCTTTTCGTGATCGACTTCGTTCGGGCCGAGGGCGGCCAGCCGTACGTCCGCCTCGTGCTGGCCCAGGCCATCGGCGTGCGAGTCCAGCCTGCTCAGCAGGTGCGCTTCATCGAGCTGCGCCAAGGTGACCAGTCCGGCGGTGAGGTTGAACGGTACGCTCCCGCTGTTGCCGGGACCGAAGCCGGCTTCGGGCATCGCCCGGCGCCGGAACAGGTTGCCGGCGCGCCGGCTGCGCAGGAAAGCGTTGAACCAGGCATTGAGCAGGCTCATGGGGAACTCCTTGATGGGGCCGGCGCAGGACCGGCACGCAGGGGGCAGGGCGTCGCGTCGCCGTTCAGGCGGAGCGCAGGGCCAGTACGTCAGGCGACCAAGGCTGCATGCGAAGGCGCTGGCTGCCGCCGATGCACAGCGGCTTCATCGCGTCGCGGAGGGGGTAGGGCAGATGGCGCAGGACGCTGATGCGCTCGCTGATCGGCAGCAACGAAAGGACGTCGGCCACCACGCGTGGCGAGCCCAGCGCCAGCGAACGGGCAAACAGCACTGGGCCATGCACCCACAGCTGGCTGCGCAGGGCGGTGACATCGCGCTTACCCATCAGGCGGCGCAGGGTGATGTAGAGGGTCTTGCAGGACATGGGGGCACTCTCCAGGCAGGTGCGCCTGGCGGCCCCCGCACTCACGCAGGCAGGGACCGGCCGCCAGGCGCCCGGTACGGGCGGAAACAGGCAGGCAGGGGCGCGTTGCGCCCGGCAGGGTCGGGATCCATCGGCGTCTCCGTGCAGGTGGGAAGGGGCTGCCGGGCGCGTTTCCCGGCGGTGGTGCCATTGTCGGCCGCTGGCCGGGCACGGCCTAGAGGCCCGTGGGTTAGCGTCGCTATACCTTGGTATAGCGGCCGCAGTCGAAGCTGACGGAATTGTCAGG
This sequence comes from Stenotrophomonas sp. STEN225, assembly GCF_056756445.1. Taxonomy (NCBI): domain Bacteria; kingdom Pseudomonadati; phylum Pseudomonadota; class Gammaproteobacteria; order Lysobacterales; family Lysobacteraceae; genus Stenotrophomonas; species Stenotrophomonas sp. STEN225. The sequence goes on from NZ_JBRRBV010000005.1 coordinate 240,339, forward strand.
CAGGCGACAGCATGGTGCCGGAGGTTGCCACCCAGGATGACGGCAGGCCTGCGCAGACCGGCGCGGGCACCGGATTGGACCCCCTGCCATGCGATTGCCTGATGTCACTGCGCTGCTGCGCCGCCGCCACCTCGCGCTGGGAGCGGCACTGCTGGTTGCCCTGTTGCTGGCGATGTTGTTCCACGGCGTTTCCCGCGGCGACGCACAGCCCAGTACGGCACCGCCACCGGTACCGGTGGTCACCACGCGCGTCGAGCAGCGTGATGTACCGCACTGGCGAAGCGGCGTCGGCACGGTGCAGTCGCTGCAGAGCACGGTGCTGCGCCCGCAGGTGGATGGCGTGCTGACCGAAGTGCTGTTCGAGGAAGGGCAGAAGGTGCGCAAGGGGCAACTGCTTGCGCGTATCGATGATCGCGCCATCCGTGCCGGTCTGGGCGGTGCACAGGCGGCGCTGGTGCGCGACCGTGCCACGCTGGATGCGGCGCGCTCGGACCTGTCGCGGCTGCAGCATCTGTCCAGCGACCAGCTGGTGTCGCGGCAGATGCTGGAGCAGCAGGCCGCCACCGTGCAGCAGTTGCAGGCCACCGGCCGCGGCAACCAGGCTGCGGTGGACGCAGCGCAGGTGCAGCTCTCGTATACCCGCATCGTGGCGCCGATGGACGGTCGCATCGGTCTGCGCCAGGTGGATCCGGGCAATCTGGTGCGCGCCAGTGACACGCAGGGGTTGGTGACCGTGCAGCAGACCGATCCGATCTCGGTGGTGTTCGCGCTGCCGCAGGACGCGCTGCCGCAGCTGCGACAGGCGCTCGCCGCAGGCGGCGCACAGGTGCAGGCACTGGACCGCGAGGGTGGCCAGCTGCTGGCTGAGGGCACGTTGCAGGTGATCGACAACCAGGTGGACGAGGCCTCCGGTACGGTGCGGCTGCGCGCGCGCTTCAGCAATGCGTCCGACCAGCTGTGGCCCGGACAGCTGGTCAGCGTGCGGGTGCGCACCGGCCAGAGCACGGGCGCGCTGGTGCTGGATGCCGCGGCGATCCAGCGTGGCGTGCAGGGCAGCTTCGTCTACCGCGTGGTCGCTGATGGCAGCGTGGAATCGCTGCCGGTCACGGTCGGTGAACAGGACGGCGGGCAGGTGGTCGTGCAGGGTGAGCTGCGGGTCGGCGATGTGGTGGTACGCGATGGACAGTCGCGGCTGCGGCCGGGCACGGTGGTGGCCGAGGCCAAACCCGCCGCGGCGCCTGCAGCGGTCCGGCGCGGGGCGGCACCGTGAGCGCGCGCACCTCGCTGTCCAGCTGGTTCGTTCATCACCCGGTCGCCACGACCCTGTTGACCCTGGCGGTGGTGCTGCTGGGCGTGGCAGCATTGCCGCGCCTGCCGGTGGCGCCGTTGCCGGAGGCTGAGTTCCCGACCATCCGGGTCAATGCCAATCTGCCCGGTGCCAGCGCCGAGACCATGGCCTCGGCGGTGGCCACGCCACTGGAAACCCAGCTGACGGGCGTGCCCGGCATCATCGAGATGACCTCGACCAGTGCACTGGGCAGCACTTCGATCACCCTGCAGTTCGATCTGGAAAAGAACATCGACACGGCCGCGCAGGAAGTGCAGGCGGCGATCAACGCCGCCGCCGGCCGCCTGCCCAGTGAACTGCCGAACATGCCGACGTGGCGCAAGGTGAATCCGGCCGACAGCCCCATCCTGGTGCTCAGCGTGGTGTCGACCCAGATGTCGATGACCGAACTGAGCGATCTGGCCGAGAGCCGCCTCGCACGCTCGATCAGCCAGATCAGCGGCGTTTCGGAGGTCGGCATCGTCGGCCAGCAGCGTCCGGCGATCCGCATCCAGGCCCAGCCGGAGCGGCTGGCGGCGATGGGCCTGACCCTGTCCGACCTGCGTGGCGTGGCGCAGAACGCCAGCCTCAACCAGGCCAAGGGTGCACTGATGGGCGAGCAGCGCACGTCCACCTTCGAAGCCAACGACCAGCTGTTCAGTGCCCAGGACTACCGGCGCCTGGTCGTTGCCTATCGTGACGGCGCACCGGTGGCGCTGGGTGATGTCGCGCAGGTGATCGACGGCGCCGAGAATGCCTACGTGCAGGCGTGGCCCAACGGCCAGCCTGGGGTCGGCCTGATCATCAGCCGGCAGCCCGGCGCGAACATCGTGCGCACCACCGATGCGGTGCTGGCCGCCTTGCCGGAACTGAGCGCGAACCTGCCGGCCAGCGTCGATGTGGAGGTGCTCAACGACCGTACGCGCACCATCCGCGCGTCGCTGCACGAGGTGGAGCTCACCCTGGTACTGACCATCGTGCTGGTGGTGCTGGTGATGGGCCTGTTCCTGCGCCAGCTTTCCGCCACGCTGATCGTCGGCGCGGTACTGGTGGTCGCGCTGGTGGCGACCTTCGCCGCGATGTACGTGGCCGGCTTCAGCCTCAACAACCTGACCTTGGTGGCACTGGTGGTTTCGGTCGGCTTCGTGGTCGACGACGCGATCGTCGTGGTTGAGAACATCCACCGTCACCGCGAGGCCGGGCTCGGTCCGGTGGACGCCGCCCTGAAGGGCGCCGGCGAAATCGGCTTCACCGTGGTCTCGATCAGCCTGTCGTTGATTGCCGCCTTCATCCCGCTGCTGTTCATGGGCGGGGTGGTCGGGCGCCTGTTCGCCGAGTTCGCGCTGACCATCACCGTGGCGATCCTGATTTCCATCGTCGCCTCGCTGACCCTGGCACCGATGATGGCCGCGCACCTGATGAAGCGCATGCCGGCGCACCGGGACAGCGAGCGGACCCTGGCCGGGCGCCTGCTGGCCGGCTACGACCGCAGCCTGCAATGGGCCCTGCGCCGCCAGCGGCTGGTGCTGGCGGGCTTCGGCCTGACCGTGGCGGTGGCGGTGGCCTCGTACATAGTGATTCCCAAAGGCTTCTTCCCCCTGCAGGACACCGCCTTCGTGTTCGCCACCACCGAGGCGGCGCAGGACATCGGCTACGAGGACATGGTGGCCAAGCACCAGCAGCTCGCGCGCATCGTTGCGGATGATCCGGCCCTGCAGGCCTACAACCACGCGGTCGGTGCCACTGCCGGCAGCCAGACGCTGTCCAACGGCCGCTTCTGGTTCGTGCTGAAGGACCGCGGCGACCGCGATGTGGACGTGCACGGCTTCATTGACCGGGTGCGGGCGAAGATGGCCAGCGTGCCCGGCATCACCGTGTACATGCGCGCGGCGCAGGACATCAATCTCGGCGCCGGGCCGGCGCGGACGCAGTACCAGTATGCCCTGCGCGGACAGGACAGCCGCGAGCTGTCGCAGTGGGCCGAGCAGCTGACCGAGCGGCTGCGGGGCCTGCCGCAGCTGCGCGACGTATCCAATGACCAGCAGGTCGGCGCCAGCGTGACCCGGCTGGAGATCGACCGCACGGCTGCGGCGCGCTTCGGCCTGACCGCCAACGACATCGACCAGGTGCTCTACGATGCCTTCGGCCAGCGCCAGATCAACGAGTTCCAGACCGAAACCAACCAGTACCGGGTCATCCTGGAGATCGCGCCGGGCATGCTGGGGCAGGTCGATGCGCTGTCCTACTTCCACCTGCGTTCGCCACTGACCGGGCAGATGGTGCCGCTGTCGGCCGTGGCCCAGGTGCAGCCTCCGGGCAATGGTCCGCTGTCGATCAGCCACAACGGCATGCTGCCGGCGGTGAACCTGTCCTTCAATCTGGCCCCCGGCGTTTCACTGGGCGAAGCGGTCGGCCTGGTGGAGCAGGCGCAGGCGCAGATCGGCATGCCTGCCAGCATCAGCGGCCGCTTCCAGGGCACGGCACAGGCCTTCCAGGAGTCGCTGGCCAGCCAGCCGCTGCTGATCCTCGCGGCCCTGCTGGCGGTCTACATCATCCTCGGCGTGCTGTACGAGAGTTTCGTGCACCCGCTGACCATCCTGTCCACTCTGCCGTCGGCCGGCATCGGCGCAGTGCTGATGCTCTGGCTGTGGGGGCTGGACTTCTCGATCATGGCGCTGATCGGCATCGTGCTGCTGATCGGCATCGTCAAGAAGAACGGCATCCTGATGGTCGACTTCGCCCTCGACGCACAGCGCAACCGCGGGCTGGCGCCGCTGGAGGCGATCCACGAGGCCTGCCTGACCCGGTTCCGCCCGATCATGATGACCACGCTGGCCGCGTTGCTCGGTGCCATTCCGCTGATGATCGGTTTCGGTACGGGTTCGGAACTGCGCCAGCCGCTGGGCGTGGCGGTGGTCGGTGGCCTGCTGATCAGCCAGCTGTTGACCCTGTACAGTACCCCGGTGATCTACCTGGCCCTGGACCGCCTGTTCCTGCAGCGTCGCCGCGAGCGCAGGGAGGCGGCGGGCGCTGCCCTGGCGGACCCTGGATGAAACTGCTGATCGTGGAAGATGAAGGCAAGACCGCCCATTACCTGCGCACCGGCCTGGGCGAGCAGGGCTGGGCGGTGGATCTGGCTGCAGACGGTGTCACCGGCCTGCATCTGGCGCGCGAGTTCGACTACGACGTGATCGTGCTGGATGTGATGCTGCCGGGCATGGATGGCTTCAGCGTGCTGCGCGAGCTGCGCCGCAGCAAGCAGACACCGGTGATCATGCTGACCGCGCGGGACCGCGTGGATGATCGCGTGCACGGCCTGGGGCAGGGCGCCGACGACTACCTGGTCAAGCCGTTCTCGTTCATCGAACTGCTGGCGCGGCTGCAGGCCCTCGTGCGGCGTGGGCGCCAGCAGGAGCCGACCGAACTGCAGGTGGGCGATCTGCAGGTGAACCTGCTGGCCCGGCGGGCTTACCGCGATGGCTCGCGGCTGGACCTGACCGGCAAGGAGTTCGCGCTGCTGGCGCTGCTGGCACAGCGGCGGGGCCAGATCCTGTCCAAGACGGTGATCGCCGCCCAGGTCTGGGACATCAATTTCGACAGCAATACCAATGTGGTCGAAGTGGCGATCAAGCGCCTGCGCGGCAAGATCGACGGCCCTTACCCGAGCAAGCTGCTGCATACCGTGCGCGGCATGGGCTACGTGCTGGAAGTGCGCGAGGACGAGGGTGGGCGGGGATGAGGATGTCGATCGCCCAGCGCCTGTCGGCGATGTTCGCGCTGGCCGCATTGCTGGTGTTTGCTCTGCTGGGCGTGGGCGTCTATGGCGTGCTCGAGCGGCAGGTGGTGCGCTACCAGCATGCGGAACTGCAGACCAAGCTGCACGCGGTCAGTGGCAGCGTCGCGATGTGCGACAGCACCGAGCGCTGGAACAAGGTGCGCGAGAAGGTCGGCAACCTGATCTCCGGGGACCGCGACACCCTGGTCTGGGCATGGAGCGAGAACCCCACATTCCGCATCGGCCAGGCAGAGCCGCAGGTGCAGGCCCCCGGCAAGGGTGACAACGGCATGGGCACGCTGGCGCGTGAGGGTGGGCACCCGCTGCGCACGCTGTATGAACGGGTGCCGGGCAAGGGTGCGCGACCGGATGTGGACCTGTGGATCGGCATCGACTCGGAGCCCTATACGCAGGCGCTGCAGCGCTTCGGCGTTGCGTTGTGGGTGGCCGGCGGGCTGGGCGTGCTGCTGGTGGCCGGGCTCGGCTACTGGATCGCCCGGCTGGGGCTGGCCCCGCTGCGGGCGCTGTCCAACGAGGCACGCTCGCTCAGCCCGCAGCGGCTGTCGCAGCGCCTGGCCGCGCAGGGACTGCCGGCCGAACTGGGCCACCTCACGCAGGCCTTCAACGGCGCGCTGGATCGGTTGGAAGCAGCGTACACGCGGCTGGACGGGTTCAACGCGGACGTCGCGCACGAGCTGCGCACCCCCCTGGCCAATCTGATGGGACAGACCCAGGTGGCCCTGTCCCGTCCGCGTGATGTGGCGGCGCTGCAGGAGGTCATGCAGTCCAACCTGGAGGAACTGGAGCGCCTGCGTGCGATCGTCAACGATATGTTGTTCCTGTCGCGGGCCGGCCAGGGCGATATCGCGGTGGAAACGCGTCAGGTCCAGCTGGCAGACGAGGTCGCCACCGCCGGTGAATTCATGGAATTCCTGTTCGAAGAGGCCCAGCTGACGTTGCATGTCGAAGGCGACGCCACCGCCCGCATCGATCCGTCGTTGTTCCGCCGCGCGCTGACCAACCTGTTGCACAACGCCGTGCAGCATGCGCGTCCAGGCAGCGACGTGCGTGTGCAGCTGCAGTCCGAAGGCGAGGGCGTGCGGGTGGCCGTGCTGAATGAAGGCAACGGCATCGCCGCCGAGCATCTGCCCCTGCTGTTCGAGCGCTTCTACCGGGTCGACCAGGCCCGTGAGTATCGGGGCGAGCGCCATCACGGGCTGGGGTTGTCCATCGTCAAGGCCATCGCCGCACTGCATGGCGGCGAAGTGTTCGTGGCCAGTTCGGACGGTCTGACGACGGTCGGCTTCACCGTGGCACGGTGAAGGGGCGATTCAGCCGGGCTGGCCGAAACGATCGGCGAAGTCGTCGGTCGCGCGCACCAGCGCGTCGGTCGTGGCCGCTTCGTTCGCACTGTGGCCGGCAATCACCATCTCCAGTCTGGCTTCCGGCCACGCCTTGGCCAGTTCCCACGCGCTGCGTGGCGGACAGATGATGTCGTAGCGGCCCTGTACGATCACCGCCGGGAGGTGGCGGATCCGCTCCACATCGCGCAGCAGCTGGCCGGGCTCAAGGAAGGCCCTGTTGCGGAAGTAATGCGCCTCTATCCGGGCCTTGGCCAGGGTATCCATCGGGTCGCTGCTGGATTCGGCGGACACCTCGTGCTGCAGGGTCGCAGCATTGTCCTCCCAGCCCAGCCACGCCATTGCGGCAGCAATGCGGATGGCGGGGTCCGGGCTGTCCAGGCGTGTCCAGTACGCCTGCAGCAGGTTGCCGCGCTCATCTTCGGGAATGTGCGCTTCATAGCGGTCCCAGCGCTCCGGAAATATCCAGCGCGCACCGCCCTGCGGCTCGGAAAACCATTGGTTCTCGATGTCCCGCCCCAGATACACGCCGCGCACGATGAGGCCGGTGGCGCGGGCGGGATGGGCCTGCGCGTACGCCAGCGACAACGTCGAGCCCCAGGAGCCGCCATACACCAGCCAGCGCTCGATACCGAGGTGCTCACGTACCTTCTCGATATCGGCCACCAGTTCCTGCGTGGTGTTGTCGCGCAGTTCGCCGAACGGGGTGGAACGGCCGCTGCCGCGCTGGTCGATCAGCACGATGCGGTACCGCGCCGGGTCGAAGAAGCGACGATGCGTGGGTGAGATGCCGGCACCGGGACCGCCATGCAGATACACCACCGGAATGCCGTCGGGCGTCCCGCACTCTTCGACATGCAGGGTGTGCAGCGTGCTCACGGGTAGAGTGTGCTCGCGATAGGGCGTGATCGGGGGATACAGCGTGCGCATGATGGACGTCAGTGGACCGGGGTCTGACAGCATACCCCCGGCGCGCGCCTACAATGGCGTCATGTCCAGGCAGCCCACTCTCGACGACCTGCGCCGCTACGCGGTGGCGCGCACCCTGTTCCCGCCAACAACGTTGATGGCTGCGATCCGGCGGCTGGGCTTCGTACAGGCCGATCCGATCCGCGCGCCGGCCCGGGCACAGGATCTGACACTGCGGCATCGGGTGAAGGACTATCGGGCCGGTGACCTCGAGCGGCGTTACCCGCGCCTGCCGGTAGAGGAGGACTGCCTGGTCAACTACGGCTTCCTGCCGCGCGAGTACCTGGCGTTGATGCATCCCCGCGTGGCCCGGCGTGCATGGGACGCGGACACCGAACGCCGTGCGGCGGATGTGCTGGCGTTCGTGCGCGAACGTGGCAGCGTGCATCCGCGCGAGGTCGACCAGGCGTTCGCGCACGGCCGGGTGACCAACTACTGGGGCGGCACCAGCAACGCCAGCACGCATCTGCTGGAGGGCATGCACTATCGCGGCCTGCTGCGGGTGCAGCGGCGCGACAGCGGAACGCGCATCTACAGCGTGGCCGAGCATGCGCCGGCGGAGGACAGCGAGGACGGGCGCGTGCGGCGCGCGGCTGCACTGGTCGCGTTGATCGTGCGCAAGTACGCGCCGCTTCCATCGGCCAGCCTGACCTACCTGGCCCGGCTGCTGGGCTACGGCGCACCGCATCTGGCCGAGCAGACCCGGCAGGCGCTGAAGCTGGCGAAGGAACAGCTGGCGAGCGCTACCGTGGAGGGCACCACGTGGTACTGGCCGGCGGACGAGAATCCGCGCTCACGACGGCATGCGCCGGACGAGCAGGTACGCCTGCTGGCGCCGTTCGATCCGGTGGTCTGGGACCGCCGGCGGTTCGAGCTGCTGTGGGGCTGGGTCTACAGGTTCGAGGCCTACACGCCGGCGCCCAAGCGCCAGTATGGCTACTACGCGCTGCCGATGTTGTGGCACGAGCAGGTGGTGGGGTGGGCCAATGTGACTGTCCGCGACGGCCAGCTTGAGCCATCGCTCGGCTACGCGGGGCGCTCACTGGCGCGCGACCGGCTGTTCCGCAGTGCGCTGGAGGACGAGCTGCAGCGCATGGCGCTGTTTCTGGCGGGCGGGCGCGGGGCCGGGTAGCGCTCGCAGCAGGTTGCTGTGGGCGCGTTCGCCATGATCGCCGAGCGTCGTTTCGATGACGTCGACGGCGCCTGCATGACGGCGCAGGCACAGTGGTAGCTCTGCCCGCCGGCTTCAGGAGTTCTGCATGGCCCGCCGCAAGACGTTGCGCATCGCCACGTTCAACGTCAACGGTATCGGCACGCGCTTGCCCCATCTGCTTGCCTGGCTCGACAGGACATCGCCGGACGTGGTCGCATTGCAGGAGCTGAAGGCCACCGATGCTGCATTCCCGGCCGATGCGCTGGAACAGGCCGGCTACGGTGCACTGTGGCTGGGCGAAGCGCGATGGAATGGCGTGGCCCTGCTGGCAAGGGATGCGGTGCCGGTGGAGAGCCGGCGGCGGTTGCCGGGCGAACCGGCGGATGTGCAGAGCCGCTATCTGGAAGCGGCGGTGCACGGCATCGTCGTGGGTGGTCTCTACCTGCCCAACGGCAATCCCCAGCCGGGCCCCAGGTTCGACTACAAGCTGCGCTGGATGAAGCGCCTTATCCGTCACGCGCGCAGCCTCGTCGATCTCCCGCACCCTGCAGTGCTGCTGGGCGATTTCAACGTCATCCCCACCGAGGCCGATGTGTACGACCCGAAGGCATGGCGCCGCGACGCGCTGTTACAGCCGGAGGTGCGCGAGCAGTTCGAGCATCTGCTCGCGCAGGGCTGGACCGACGCCCTGCGCAGCGTGCACGGTGACAGCACGATCTACACATTCTGGGACTACTTCCGCCAGCATGCCGAGCGCGACCGGGGACTGCGCATCGATCACCTGCTGCTGAACCCGATCCTGGCGGCACGCCTGGTGGATGCAGGCGTGGATCGTTGGGTGCGCCTGCAGGACAAGGCCAGCGATCACGCGCCAACGTGGGCGACGGTGCGCACCTGATCCGGATCCGGCGTTGTCCGTCGGCACTGTGGTGGGGCGTCCGCTCAGCGCGTCTGCAACGATGCCTGCAGGGCGGCGGCCAGGGCAGCATCACCTGACACCAGGTCACGCCAGCGCAGGACCACACCCTTGCGCCGGCCTTTTTCCACCAGCTTCAGGCCCTGCGGATCAAGCGTCAGGGTGTAGTGCTGGCCGTCGATCTCCAGTTCACGCCGCAGTGGCCGGTCCAGCGGCGTCATCTGCGTGCTGCCGATGCAGGCCGGGGGGCGCGTGCCGAGACGTGCCGATGGCCGCGGACATGCCAGCGCCACGGAAAGTCGACGGCGCGGCTGATGCCGATCCGCGGGCCGATGACCGGGTCCGTCGGCGGAGGTGTGCCGTCGCGGGCAATGACCACACCATGGCTGCCCGTCACCAGATCGGCGCCGTCGAAGCTCTTGTCCAGGCCGAATGCCTGGGACAGCTTGCCTGGGCCGCTGGCAAGATCGCGGTCGTGCCGTGCGGCTGGCCTGAGTTCCCGCATCCTGTCGATGCCCTGCACGGGCTCCGCTGCACGCAGCAGGATTGCCACGCCCTCGTGTTCCTGCCCGCACACCACGTTGCTTCCCCAGTGGATGCCGTAGCTGAAGTACACGTACAGATGCCCGGCCTCCCCGAACATGCTGGCTGTCCGCGGCGTCGGTCCTCGGTAGGAGTGCGCGGCCGGGTCCTGGCTGCCGCCGTAGGCCTCGACCTCGACGATACGGGCCGCCCGTCCATCGCTGCGTATCAGCAGCGCATTCAGGAGTTCGGGGGCGACCTCCTGCGGCGGACGCTGGTAGAAGCGGCGCGGCAGGAGCGTCCAGTGATCGGGCAGCCAGTCAGGCACGGCGGTAGCGGGTCGGCGAACGGGGGATCAGTCTGACGCTGGCAGGGTGAAGCGGATGCGGACGCGGCGTCAATCCGGTGAACGCGGCGCGCGAAGCGCCGCACGCCGGGCGGCGTAGACTTCCGGCGTCTGCGGTTTGACGAACAGCGCCACCAGTTCCGGGTACTCACGCTTGACGGCGTTTTCGATGCGGGTGATGCAGGCCTCGATCTGCGGCGTATGCCGATCATCCTCGAACTCCGCGCTGAGCATGGCCACCACCTGCTCTGGGCCCATCTGCATGGTGGTCACGCCATTGGCGCGGCGCAGATCGGCATCGGTTTCGGCGACGGCCAGGATGCGCTCGGCCACCGCTGGATGGGCAGGCTCGCCCACCAGCAGGCCCTTGGTCTCGCGTGCCAGCAGGAACGCAGTCACCGCCAGAACTGCGGCGATGCACAGCGAGGCCACGCCGTCCAGGACCGGCATGTCCAGGAGTTGCGCCGCGACCAGCCCGGCCAGCGCGAATCCGAGACCGAGCAGGGCTGCACTGTCCTCCAGAAGCACGGTGAACGTGGACGGGTCCTTGCTGCGTCGGAACGCCTCGAAGTAGCCGAGCCTGCCCTTGGTGCGGCGGAACTCGCGCAGCGCCACCCACCACGACGCGCCTTCGAAGAGGATGGAAATGCCCAGCACGCTGTAGCTCAGCACATGGTGGGTCGCCGGTTCCGGCTGGCGGATGTGCTGGATGCCCTCGTATGCCGACACGCCCGCGCCCGCCGCAAACACCAGCAAGGCCACGATGAAGCTCCAGAAATACAGCTCGCGCCCGTAGCCGAATGGATGCACGGTGTCCGGCGCCTTGCCGGCCCTGCGCAGCCCGTACAGCAACAGTACTTCGTTCAGGGTGTCGACCAGCGAGTGCACGCCTTCACTGAGCATCGCTGAACTGCCGGAGATGCCAGCGGCGATGAATTTGGCCACGGCAATGGCGAGGTTGCCGGCCAGGGCGGCATAGATGACGAGGCGGGGACCGGTGGGGGCGGACATCGCAGGGCGGTTCAAGGAAGGTTGCCTGATCTTCCTGATACTGCCGTCCCCGGGGCGTGCAGGGCGTCCGTCAGCGACCCTTCGGATTCAGGTAGAGCCGCGCGCCGTCGGACTCGCGAAAGCCAGACCACCGTCCGCCACCCGATGCACGGAAACGGCCGTACACCGTGTTGCTGGTGTCGGTCAGCAGCAACTGGTTACCGGAAAGCACCCAGCGGTTGGCCGGGAAGAATCCCTCTGGACAGCCCGCCGGCACATAGGCGCTGTAGCCGCCGAACCACTCCATGCTCTTCAGTTCGATCGTGCAGGTGTTCCCGTTCTCCTCGCCCAGCGTCCACGTGCCGAACAGGTCGCTGTCACGCAGATCGCGGGGATGGCGGCGTTCCTGGCCCCAGCGATCGGTGTCATCGGGGACGCCGATCTCCAGATCCACGCCGGTGCTCTCGCTGTTCGATTCGGAATGCGTCCGGGAATGGGTGCTGGACTGCGAGGTCATCGAGCCGCTGCTGCCGAAGGCCGTGTCATCGCTGCGCTGGCTTTGGCGCTGGGTGGTCGAGGTCTGGGTGGTCTGCGAGGTTTCGGTGCTCTGCTGGCCAAAGCCGAAGGATGCATCCTGGGCCATGACGGGAAGGGACAGGCAGCACAGCGCGGCCAGGCAGGTACGCGGGAGCAGGGCGATCATGGCGGGATGCTCGGGAGGGCGACCCGGAAAGCATGAGACCGGCAGGGTGGGAGACCGCGTGATGGTGCCATGCGGGCTGCGCAACGGTCCTCACTCGTCCAGAACCTGCGCGATGGCATCGGCCAGCAGCATGCGTACGCGGGGCGTGGGCAGATCAGGGTCGCGCACTGCCCGCATGGCCAGCCCTTCCACCAGCACTCGCAGCAGCAGGGTACGGCGGGCGATCCGCTCTTCGTCCAGCGTGCGGCCACGGCCCGCGTCCCGCTCACGCAGCCAGCCATGAATCGCGGCGGTGATCTGCTTGTCGTGGCGGCGCAGCACCTCGGCCAGCGCCGGGTCGCGGTGTGCTTCGGCGTTGATTTCCGCAAACAGCGCCACGCTGGCAATGGCATTGCCGTGGATCGGCAGTACCTCACCCCGTGCCCATTGCTGGTAGCACTCCAGCAGGCCAGCCAGCAGGTCCGGTGCGTCCGGCATCTGGCTGATGGACGCTTGGTCGTGCCGGAGCTGGCGCTCGATCAGGGCCAGGATCAGGGCACGCTTGTTGGCGAAGTAGCGGTACATCAGTCCCTGGCTGATCTGCGCCTGCGCAGCGATGTCGGCAATGGAGCCGGCATGGAATCCCCGGGTGATGAAGCATGCCTGCGCGGCATCGAGGATGCGCCGCCGCTGTGCATCTGCATGGGCGGCGGCGGTATCCGCTGCGGGCGAGGGGACCGCGGGCGTCTGTGTCATGGATCTTCCTGGCTGGGATGAAGGGCCGGGATAGTACTTCACGGATCGCGTGAATGAACGGTCATTCATCTGTCACTGGCCGCCTCCACACTGCGCCGGCCAGCCCCTTCCGTGAATGAGTCCGATGCGCCACCTTCCGCTGCACCGATCCCTCCTTGCCCTGGCCGTTGCCACTACGTTGCCCGCCTTGGCCCGTGCCGAAGAAGCCCCGACCGCCGATATCTCCAGCGAAACCGCGCGCACCGTGGTCGCCCTGGACCAGGTGGTGGTGACCGCACAGAAGCGCGCCACCAACCTGCAGGAAACGCCCATATCGGTCTCCGTCGTCGACGCAGAAGGCTTGAAGGATCGGAGTGCGATCTCGCTGGGCAGTCTGTCCGACGGATCGATCCCATCGCTGCGTGTCACCCCGTTCGCGACCCGCAGCTCGGCGCTCAACATCGGCATCCGCGGCATTGGCGCATCCGGAGACGCCAATCAACCCGCCCGCGATGCCGGAGTCGGCATCTATGTCGATGGTGTGTTCATGGGGCGTGCGCAGGGCTTGGGCAGCATGCTCTACGACGTGGAGCGCATCGAAGTGCTGAAAGGGCCGCAAGGCACGCTGTTCGGCCGCAATACTGAAGGCGGTGCGGTGAGCATCGTGACAAAGCAGCCAACCGGGGAGTTCGGTGGCAGCGTGAGCGCGGGCGTGTCGAACTTTGGTGGCTACACCACCGCACTGCACCTGGATCTGCCGAGGGTGGCGGATCTCAGCTTCAAGGTCGATGCCGTGCAGGCAAAGCGTGACGGCACCACGGACAATCCGATGCGCGGCGAGCGCGATTTCAACGCCTATGACAAGCGCGGCGCGCGACTCAGCGCGCTCTGGCAGCCCAGCGAAGATTTCTCGCTGCTGTACGCCTTCGACAGATCCTACGATGCGACCACGCCTTACCACACGCAGGTGCTGGTCCCGGGTGCCTTCCTCAGCCCGCTGCAGCAGGCCGGTGCCAGCCAGGACCGGCGCGACAGTGCGATCCTGGGAGGACCGCAGGAGGACAATATCGGCCGCACCAGCGGACACCTGCTGAACCTGTCCTGGACCCTCAGCGACCAGCTTGAGCTCAAGTCCATCAGTTCCTATCGCGAACTGACCCAAGGCCAGTTCGACATGGGCCTGGTCGACGCGATCTCGGCCTATGGAGGGGCCGGTACGCCATTCGGACGCTACAGCCTTGCCCAGGTCTACCAGCACCAGTACAGCCAGGAGTTCCAGCTGATCGGCAACACCGACCAGCTGCAGTTCCTGGGCGGAGCATTCTTCTACCACGAGACTGCCGGCGACAATGCGCAGACTCCGAACATGCTGGTGTGGGGGCCGGGTGGCAACAGCTACACCGTCAACCCGGCAACCAATCCGCTGGATCTCTCGAAAGTACGCGTGGACCGTGCCAGCAAGGCATGGACCGACAGCCTGGGGGTATTCGGGCAAGCGACGTGGACGCCGGAAGCGATGGACCGGCTGCACCTGACCGCAGGTGGCCGTTACACACGCGATGACAAGAAGGGCAACCTGTACACCGTCAACGGTGCCGCCACCCAGCTGGCGTTCAACGACCGCTGGAGCCGCTTCGACTCGATGGTCAACATTGCCTATGACCTCGGTGGCCAGGCCATGGTCTACGTGCGTTACAGCACCGGCTTCAAGGCTGGTGGCGCGAATTCCCGCTCGACGAACTACACCGCGTTCGGCCCGGAAGAAGTGACCGCCTACGAGCTGGGTTTCAAGACGCAGTTCTGGGACGACCGCGCCCGTCTCAACGTCGCGCTCTTCGACGCCACGATTGCTCACAAGCAGATGGATTTCTCGTTGCCGTTCGACCCGAACAGCGGCGAGACGCGTACCACGATGGTCACCACCAACGCACTGGGCGATGGCAGATCACGCGGCGCGGAACTGGAGTTCAACGTGATGCCGGTGGACAACCTCACCCTGGCACTCAACTACGCCTACACGAAGATCGATGCGCAGACCGCGGTCGATCCGTTCGGCGCAGGCGTGCAGGTGACCGTGCAGCCGCTGCTGGCGCCGAAGAACGCCGGCAGCCTGGCCATCGACTATCTGGTGCCGTTCGCTAATTTTTCCGCGCTGAAGTTCCACGTTGATGGGAACTGGTCCGACGGCTTCTACACCAGCGAGTACGACCAGATGCTGACCGACCGTTCATTCGTGGTCAATGCCCGCGTTGCACTGGTGGATGTACCCATGAACAGCACTGGCACCACGATGTCGTTCTCATTATGGGCGCGCAATCTGCTCGATGAGCAGCACCTGTTCTACAAGCTCAACAGTCCGGCACTTGGCCAGACCGGCATCTTCAACGACCCGCGCACCTTTGGCCTCGATGTGGCCATCAACTTCTGAAAGCCCTGGAGAACCTCATGAAGACCCGCCCTGCCAGCCTTTTCCTGGCCCTGATGCTCTGCTTGCCGGTGGCCATGACTGCGGTCGCCGCCGATGCCCCGGAGGCCGTGGCTGCAAAGCCGACTGCCACCGCCAACGTGGTGCCTGTCGCCGCCGATGCGTCGCGGGAAATACCGCTGCAGGGAGCATGGAACGTGCGTACCTTCGCCGGTCTGCAGGGCCGCCATGGGCCGATTCCCGCCGAGGCATTCGTGCGCACCGCCGACCTCGGCCGCCTGACCGACGCAGACCGCGACGCGCTGGCCGCGGCCGGGGTGAAGCTGGACATCGACCTGCGTACCGCAGACGAGGAACGGCAGTCGCCGGACCTGCTGGCCCGCGATGAGCGCTTCGATTACCAGCGCATCTCGCTGATGGGCACCGAGCAGATGGACCTGCAGAAGATGATGGCCAGCTTCCCCGATACGTTGGGCGATGCGTACGTACAGTGGCTGGGCCACAGCCAGCCACAGTTCAAGCAGGTGTTCCAGCGCATCGCCGCACAGCAGGACGGCACCGTGCTGTTCCACTGCACGGCCGGCAAGGATCGCACCGGCATCATCGCGGGCCTGCTGCTGGATCTGGCCGGCGTGCCCGAAGCGGACATCGTGCACAACTATGCGATCTCAGCCCACTATCTGCAGGGGCAGCCGAAAGACAGCGCCATGAACGCGCAGATCATGGCGCTCATCAGGCAGAATCCGGAGATCGGCCGCAAGATGGCCGGGATGGCCGGGACCGCGCCGGACAACATGGAGCGGTTCCTGGCGGCGCTGCGCAGCCAGTACGGTGGTGCCGAGGGTTATCTGAAGGCGATCGGCGTGAGCGAGCGGGAGATCCAGCAGCTGAAGATCAGGCTGGGCCAGGCAGGCTGAGCGTCGGCATGACGCGTGCGCGGGGACGCGTTGGATGGCGTCCCCCGCCCTCAGGGCCTGGGTTTCAGCCGCGCCACGCGTCGTCGGTACTGGTAGACGTTGTCGCCCTCGATGCGGGTGGCCTCGGTGCCGCGCACCTGGCCCACCTTCTGGTCCGAGCCGCTGACGGGCGCGGCCTGCACTTCGGTTTCATGCTCGAAGGCGTGTGATTTGTCGGTATTGCGGTAGTAGCGGTACAGCGCCCAGTACAGCGCGGTCGCGCCGGCCGGACCTGCCGCCAACAGCCAGAGGCCACTGTCGTCGCTCATGCGGTCGCCATCAGAATGAGGATTGCCACTGCTTCGATGATCGTGCCGGCCGTAAGGGCTGCCAGCAGCATCTTCCACTGCTGCACGGGCACGCTTCCCATGGTTTCGCCGGTACGCCCGTTCACCGCGATGTAGTGCAGCATGCCGCCGTTGCGGCCGGGCTGATGATAGGAGTACAGCCAGACCGGCAGGTACATGGATACCCAGCGGGTGCCATGCACGTCCAGCTGTTCCTGCTCCCAGCGGACGCCCCGGTTGTAGCCGCGCACCGACGCTTCCACCTGTGCGCGCGCGATCGACAGCAGCTGGTCCTCCAGCCGCGGGCGCAGCGTTTCGACATCGAGATTGCGCTTCTCGGACGTGAAGCCGGCCAGGTAGGACGCGTTCCATTTCACCGCGTTCTTGGTGTCGAACGGCAGAATGGTGTTGATGATGTTGTTGGTGTTGGCACTGATGTCCAGATTGCCGCGCTCGGCAGAGGATTCCAGCGGCAGATCGTCGACGGTGAAGTTCACTTGGCGCTCGATCTGGTAGACATCGGCATCGTATACGGTGCGCTTGTTCTTCTCGCTGCCCACGGTGTATCGGCGGGTCTGGATCTCGCCCTTGCCCGCCACGGCGGCGCTGACATTGCTGTCCACGATCATGTATGGCAGGTACACGCCGACCACGTTCTCGGGCGTGAACTGATCCTTGAAGGCTTTCAGGGCGAACAGACGGCGCTTGTCGACGAACTGGCGGATGCGGGCAACCGCATCGTCCTTGCTGATGTGGAACGGCAGTACCGCATCCGGCACCGCGCCATTGGCGATCTGCTCGTTGACGCCGAACACATGCCGGCACCAGTGGCAGCGCGCCGTCATCGTGCTCTCGGTGTTGACCGTGACTTCGGCGCCGCAGCCGGTGCATTTGAAGCTCATCAGCGCCGACGCATCGGCATCGATGTCGCGTGCACCGCTGGCAATGATGGTGCCACGCAGCTGGTCGATGTTCTCGCCCAGACCGAATGCCTCTTCCACCCGGGCGCCATGCCATTCGTGACGGCAGTACAGGCAGAC
Source organism: Stenotrophomonas sp. STEN225 (assembly GCF_056756445.1). Lineage (NCBI taxonomy): Bacteria > Pseudomonadati > Pseudomonadota > Gammaproteobacteria > Lysobacterales > Lysobacteraceae > Stenotrophomonas > Stenotrophomonas sp. STEN225. The sequence continues at coordinate 257,823 of NZ_JBRRBV010000005.1, forward strand.
CAGGATGTCTGTGCCGAGCTTGGGCCGGATATCGGTGGCGCCGCATTTCGGGCACCGGTTCAGGCCGTCCTTCAACTCGGTGGCGGAGGTGTCGATGGCCAGCGGGTCCGGGGCGTCCACTTCGTCGCGGATCGCCTGCGGCAGCTGCGAGGTGTCCAGCGGGAAGCTGCCGGGTGGGGGAGGGACGTCCCGCGGAGAGCCCGGACCGTCCAACGCCGCCCCCGGCAACGGCGGAGGTGTCACAGGGCCGGAAGCGGGCAGCGGAGGCGGTCCGTTGCGTGGATCTGACATGTGCGGTTCGCGTCCTGCGGGTTACAGGCCCAGCGCCTTGGCCTTCAACGCATCATAGTCATCCTGGGTGATCAGGCCCAGGTCCAGCATCTCCTTGGCCTTTTTCAGCTTGGCCACCGGGTCATCCGCGGCCGGGGTGGCCGGCTGCTGCATGCCGCCGACACCGAACATGCCCGATGCCATGCCGACCCCCACCAGGCCTGCCGCGCCACCGTTCTCGCCGGCGGACTGGATGCCCTGGGCGACACTGGCCTGCAGGTTGGAGTTGCCGCGCGATCCGGCCAGCGCGTCGGCGCGCTGCACGGTCTTGAGCAGTTCGCGGGTAGTGGCGTCGTATTCGATGGAGACGATCGCCGTCTTGACGATGGCCAGGCCGCGATCGCTCTGCCACTGGTAGGCCTGCTCGACGGCGGCCGACAGGCTCTGCGCGAAGCCGATCGAATCCTGCTGCAGCCGGGTGATGCGGTTGCCCTTGCCCGGATCGTTGGTGTACAGGCTGAAGGCCGGCGCCAGCGAGCCCACCACCTCATTGAACAGCTGGGTGGCGGCAGCGTTGTCCAGGTCGGTGAAGTCGAACACCTTGCCCGGCTGCAGGTAGGCTGCGGGTACGAAGTTCTTCACGAACAGGATCGGATCAACGATCTTCAACGTGTACGAACCGCGGGTGACCGCGCCGACCTGGGTGTTGAGGAAACCGTCATCCCAGTAGATCTCCGACTGGGTGCCGAAACGGTTGTCCGGCAGTTCCTTCAGCGAGACGAAGAAGGCGGCCTGCTGGCTTCCCGGCTGGCCACCGAACTTGAAGCGCTCCCAGCTCTGCTTGATGAAGGTGCTGACCAGGCCGTCGCCGGCGAAGAGGGACTGCGAGTTCAGGTCGTCCGAGCGCCATTCGTATCCGCCCGGTTCGGCGACGAAGGCGGTGATCGCACCGTCCTGGAACAGCAGCAGGCCGTAGCCCTCGGGCACGACGATCTTCGAGCCGTTGCTGATGATGTTGGACGACGCGTGGGTATTGGAGCCGCGCCCGGCATTGGTGCCCTGCGGGACCGCAGCGAACAGGGCTGCGGTGGCCGGTAGGCCGGTGGGCACGGTGTAGAAGTCCTTCCACTGGTCGGCCAGCACACCACCGACCGCACCCTTCACCGCCTGTACCAGACCCATGGCCAACTCCCTGTTGTTGCGTGGACAGGCACCATGCCTGTCGAGCCCGCCTGAATATAGCAGCGGGCGGGGGCGGGCGTGCCATCCCTTGCTGAATCAGGCGGCGGGCGGTCCTCGCAGCGCCTGCAGCACGGCCGCCATGTCCAGCCCGCCCAGGCCGAGCCGCTGGGCGCGAGCGAAGAGAGCATCGCTGGCCTCGATCAGCGGTGCCGTGATGCCGGCGTCGCGCGCCGCCGCAGCCACCAGCTGGCTGTTCTTCAGCACGTCGGTGATCGACGCCTGCACCGCGTAGTCGCCGCGCACCATCTTGTCGAGCTTGATCCGCGAAACGTCACTGGCCATCGGGCCGGCATCAAGCACCTGCGCGAAGCGCTCCAGCGGAATGCCGTGCGCTTCGGCGAAATGCACGGCCTCGGCCAGGCCGGTCACCAGCGTGATCAGGTACAGGTTCACGGCGAGCTTCATGCGCAATGCCGCGGTAACATTGCCGCAGGGAACGCATTGCCTGCCCAGCGGCGCCACCAGCGCGGAGGCCTGTGCGACGTCCTCGTCTTCACCTGCCAGCAGGATGACCAGCTGCGCTGCTTCGGCCTGCACCCGCGAGCCGGACACCGGGGCTTCCACATAGCGCCCGCCGGCTGCGCGCACCTGTTGTGCCAATGCCTGCGAATAGGACGCGGAGCTGGTCCCCATGTTGATCAGCAGGCGACCGGCAGCACGCGCGGCGAATTCGGGGCTGTCGCGCGCCAGCACGCTGTCGATCGCCGCGTCGTTGGCGAGCATGAGGATGATCGTGCCGCAGGCAGCGAACACGTCTTCAACGCCATCGGCCACTTCGACACCGGCGGCGACCGCCTCGGCGTCGTTGCGGCCCGAGCGCGACCATCCCAGTACCTGGCTTCCCGTCCGCGCCAGGTGCGACGCCATCGGCGTTCCCATCACTCCGAGCCCGATGATTCCGACAGGCATGACTGCTTCCGCTGGGGACAAGGCGCCCATCATGCCGCAGGGCGCCGGCGACCGGCAGGGATTGACCGCGCGCAGTCGGGGACGCAGGCTGGGCCGGTTCATGGCCGCCCGACACCCATCGCCCCTGTCCGCATCCCCGCACGCCATTGAAGGGATGGCGTGCGCGGAGGATGCGTGGCCCTGCCTCGTGCATGCGGGGAGGCCATGAACCAGAGCCCGGAACTGCTGCGCCGGTTGCTGCGTGCCCGCGACTGCATGGACCGCGCCAGCCACGAACCGTGGCCGGTCGCCCGTCTGGCCGACGTCAGCGCAGTGTCCGTGGCGCACTTCGCACGCTCCTTCAAGCAGGCGTTTGGCACACCGCCCCATCGCTACCTGCTCAGCCGGCGCATCGAGCGGGCGGTTGCCCTGCTGCGCGAGACCGAACTGCCCATCACCGAGATCGCGCTGGCGACCGGCTGGGTCAGCCTGGGCACCTTTGGCCGCATCTTCCGTGACATCACCGGCGCCAGCCCGGGTGCCATCCGCGAACGCGAGCGCGCAGGGGTGGCAGCGCAGGGTCGGGTACCGGAGTGCCACGCCCGCGCGGCACGACGCCCTGACCTGAAGACCGCAGTTCTGGAGAAGCGGCGACGCGACAGCGCTGCTAACGTCGCCCCCGACTGAGGGAGGTCCCATGACGAACAGCGTGAATGTGGTCGGCCTGTACGTGCGCGACCAGGATGAAGCACTCGACTTCTACGTCGGCAAGCTCGGCTTCGAGGTGCACACCGATGTGCGCAACGGTGACTACCGCTGGCTGACGGTCCGCAGCCCCGGGCAGGACGGCGTCCAGCTTGGCCTGTTCCGGCCCGGCCCACCGGTCCACGACGCCGCCACCACGGCGAGCCTGCAGCAGCTGCTGGCCAAGGGGGCGATGCCGCCCCTGGTGCTCGCGGTGGACGATTGCCGGGCCACCTACGAAGCTTGGCGACAGCGCGGGGTCGAGTTCACCCAGGAACCGGTCGAGCGCTACGGCGCGGTCGATGCCGGATTCCGTGATCCTTCCGGCAATGGCTGGAAGATGATCGAGGCCCGGTCCGATGCGAGGCGGCGGCCATGAGCCGCGGGCGCGGGGCCGGCCCCACGCTGCATTCGGTTGACCGGATCACGCCACGGCGCCGGCCGCGTGGGCGGCCAGCAGGGCCGGCAGCTCATCCATGCGCTGGAACACCCGATGGACACCTGCGGCGCGCAGTGCCTCCGGGGTGCTGTGGTGCGGCCCGCCCTCGCTGAAGCCGAACACGGTGGCACCCGCGGCCACGCCGGCCGCAGCGCCGGTCACGGTGTCCTCGATCACCGCACAGCGTTGCGGCTCGACGCCCAGCGAAGCGGCAGCGGCCAGGTAGACATCCGGATGTGGCTTGCTGCGCGGCATGTCCTGGCCGCTGAAGACATGGCCCTCGAAGGCGTCGAACATCCCGACCTTGCGCAGTTGCAGTTCCACCTTGTGCAGGTCCGCGCCGGACGCGCAGGCGATGCGGCCGCCGGTGGCTGCGTGGATGGCCCGCACGGCTTCAGGGGCACCTGCGATGGCGGTCAGGTCCCGCTCCAGGGCACGATTGCGCTGCTGGCGGAACTCCTCCAGCCATTCGGCGGTGAAGGGTTTTCCCGTGCGCTCCTCGATCAGGCCGGCCAATCCGGCGACGGACTTGCCGAGAAAGACCTCGCCTGCCTGGGCGGGGGTCAGCAGCCAGCCGCGCGCACTCAGCATCTCGGAGAGCACGCGGGCCACCAGCGGCTCGGAATCCACCAGTACGCCATCGCAGTCGAACAGCACCGCATCGAAGGGGTAGGGGGACATCGACAACTCCTGCCAGTGAAAAGCCCATCATTATCGCCGGTTCGCGCAGCGCCGGGTTGCCGGGCTGCGGATGGGATGCCGAGGGCGCGCCGACTACAGGCCCGGCTCCCGTCCCATGCGATGCGCCAACGCGAAGATCGCATCGGCCCCGGCCTGGGCAGCGTCCCTGTCTTCCGGCTGCAGGTCGCTGGTGAACAGGTCCTCGACCGACTCCGGCCCGCACATGCCCGACTGGCCGCACAGGCGGTTGAGCAGCGGAGAGTCGATTCCGCAGGGGATGCCGAGCCGGCATCCGGCGAGCATCCAGGCCGCTGTGGCGACCTCACTGCCGGCGGGAACGCCCTGCAGCTGCTCGCGCCTGCCGGCCGCCGTCGAACCCATCAGGTTGGAAAGAGCCACGTACGCCTCGCCATCCTCCTGCAGGAGGACGGCTTCAATCAGTGTCCTGTGATCGGCCAGGGACAGATCAGAACGTGCATGCAGGATCTGCTCTTCTATCTGCGCCACCAGACTGCCCTGCCGGGCGGCCAGGCTTCGGTAGTGCCGGACGTTCCTGATGCTCTCGAGAATGCGCAGCGACACCCCGGCACAGCGCCTCTGCAACCAGGCATGGCTGCGTATCAGGGCCGCACGGCGCGCAGTCGGGATGTCGCTCGTCGCGAGTGCCGTAGGGTCGATGGACATCATGCACTCGTCGTAGATCCGGCTCAGGGCCAGGCTGGCGTCGGCGTCGCCGCTGCGCGAGCGCTGCTCCAGGTCGGCGATGAGCAGATCCAGGCGGGCCGCCTCGCGGTAGCGCGCCATGGGTGAAAGCACGGGCTTGGCCTGTCCGGTACCCGCGGCGGCTGCCGACGCCGGCGCACCGTGCAGCGCAGCCTCGGCTCCGGTAGTGGCCGTGGGTGATTGCGTGCTGTCCGCAGACCGCCGCGAGGCGACGACAAGCGTCATCGCCAGGAGGACCAGCAGGGCGGCCACGCATGCGGCCATCCGGAACGGGAACTTCGCCATTGACCTCTTTTCGGCAATTGAATCTGCCGGCACCGGCCGGGAGCTGTCTGTGTGCCTGCATCGGCACGCTCGAGCCTAGCACGCCGCATTCATGTTCAGGCCTGGCGACAGGGGCGTTCCCGCCATGTTGCGTCGCAAGGTGTCTCCCACCATTCGCACTGGTACGGTCCGGCTCGTCGCACTGCAGCGACGGGGAGAAACGACGATGCGCAAGATGCTGCTGCTGTTGATCCTGTTGACCGGCCTGTCACCTGCCGCCTGGGCGGTGACCGTCACCACCACCCATCAGACGATACCCAGCTGGGACGGAACACCGCTCGGGGTATTCGTCATCCAGCCGCAGGGGCAGGGCGAGGGACGCCTTCCGCTGCTGGTCATGCCCAGCAGTTGGGCCGTTCCCAGCGTGGAATATGTCGGCGTCGCGCAGGCGCTGGCCCAGCGTGGCTATATCGTGCTCAGCTACAGTTCGCGCGGATTCTGGGAGTCGGGTGGGGCGATCGACATCGCCGGACCCGCCACCGTCGAAGATGTCAGCGCGCTGATCGACTGGGCGCTGGACAACACCCGGGCCGATCCTGCCCGCATCGGTGTCTCCGGCATCTCCTACGGCGCCGGCACCAGCCTGCTGGCGGCGGCGCGTGATCCGCGCATCAAGGCAGTGGCCGCACTGAGCGGCTGGGCCGACCTGGAGGCGGCGCTGTACAGCAACAACACGCCCAGCGCGCAGGGCATTGCCCTGCTGGTGGCCGCCGGCATGGCCACCGGTCGTCCCGGTGAGGAGCTGGCCACGATCAACCGCAAGGTGGTGACCGGCAACTTCCAGGGCGCGGTGGAATCGCTGCTGCCGGTTGCGGCACTGCGCAGCCCGTCCGCCAGCGTGGCGGAGATCAACGCCAACCGCCCCGCCATTTTCCTGGCCAATGCCTTCAACGACAGCCTGTTCCCGCCTGGCCAGCTGGTGGACTTCTTCAATGCGCTGACCGGTCCCAAACAGCTGCAGCTGCGTCATGGCGATCACGCCCTCAACGAGGCGCTGGGTGCGCTGGGGGTGCCGAATGAGGTCTACGCCTCGGTGGGGGACTGGTTCGATCACTACCTCAAGGGCGTGGCGAACGGCATCGATCGTGCCCCGGCCGTGCAGCTGAAGTCGCAGAAGGGCAGCTGGAACACCTATGCAGACTGGCAGGCGACCCGTGCCGGGGCGACCCAGTACGCGCTGACCGCGCCGGGCGGACTGCTGCTTCCCACGGGTGGCCTGGTCGAGAACGGGCGCAGCAGCGGCTGGAGCTACCGCATCGGCAGTGGCCTGCCGACCGCCGCCAACTCCGGTGTCGCGATGGTGTCCGGCTCCCTGCAGATGATCAACGTTGCGCCTGGCGCCTACGTGCCCTTCATCGGCCGCAATGCCGCCGGCGTCTGGCAGAGCCCGGTCTACTGGAGCGCCCGTCGCCTGGACGGCATGCCGGAAGTGCGCGTCACCGTCACCCCAAGCCGGGCCGATACCACGCTCTATGCGTATCTGTTCGTCGAGGACGTCCTCGGCAACGGGCAGCTGATCAGCCACAAGCCGTACACCCTGCGCAGCGCGACCCCAGGGCAGGCCAGCACGCTCGATCTGCGTCTTGAAGCGAGCAGCTGGAACATCCCGGCCGGAAGCCGGCTGACCCTGGTGATCGACACCGTGGACCTGCGCTATGCCGGCGTCAGCCAGCTGGGCGGAACGGTCACCTTCAGTTCCCCGGCCAACGCACCTTCAGTCCTGCGGGTGCCCTTGCACTGAGGCGATGCCGCGTTCCTCGACGGGGACGCGGCCGCGTGCGGCGGAGGAAGCGCACGGCGCCGCTGCCAGCGGCGCCTGCTGCATCCGCGTGCCATGCGCCGCATACCATCGCAGGTCTTCGATGAGGCGGGCGATGTCACTGGCCGACGCCGGGTCTGCCGTGCGTTGGCGCAGTGCCGGCATCAGGGCCCGCGCGATGGCTTCGATGCCACGCTCGCCAGCGATGGCCGCGCTGCCGCAGATGCGGTGGGCCATGTCGCTGGCCTTGCCCCAGACGCCCGCCTCGACCGCGACCTGGAGATCCTGCAGGTCGCTGTCATACGATTCCCAGAAGATCTCCAGCATTCCGCGTGCGATCTCGTCCCCCGGTCCGCGGCCCAGCCAGGCCCTGAGCTGGAAGGTGGAGAGAGGTTTGGTCACGACGTGATCGAACCCCGCCTCGGCGCACTCCTTCGCATGTTCAACGCCCTCCATCGCTGAGATCGCCAGGATGCTGGCATGTCCTTGCCGCCGCGAGTGCTCAATCGCGCGGATCCGCCGGCACAGTGCGTAGCCATCCATGTCGGGCAGGTTGCAGTCCAGCAGGATCGAGCCGAACTGAGGAGCCGTCCGGATCACGCGCAGGGCATGCGCAGCATCCGTCGCCAAGGTCACCGACAGCCCCATCGCCTCGATCTGCGCCTTGAACATCCGTGCACTGTAGATATGGTCCTCCACGATCAGCACCGATGGATTCCCGTGCGTGGCGGTCGCCTGCTGTTGGAGTGCGAGCGTGGGAGCGGAAGGTTCGCAGGCTCGCGCGTGACGTGCGGGAAGCACGACGTGGAAGCGACTGCCTTTTCCGGGGCTGCTCTCCACCTGGATGGAACCCCCCAGCCGCTGCGTGATGCGCGAGCAGATGGACAGGCCCAGGCCAGCACCGCCCAGGGCGCGTCCCTGCTGGCTCTGCCAGTAGTCGGAGAACAAGGCGTCGCGCTCCTCGGCACTCATGCCGATACCGCTGTCGATGACCTCGATATTCAGTGTGCAGTGCCCGGACGTGCCGGCCTCCACCCACAGGCGTACACGTACGTCACCGTTGCGTGTGAACTTGATCGCGTTGGACAACAGGTTGACGACCACCTGCCGCACCACGATGGGATCGATCCACAGATCGCCCGGCTCGCCACCGGGCAGTTCCACATGGCAGGTTACGTTGCGTTCGCGCGCCTGCGGGCGGAACGCGCGCACCGACTCCTCGATCAGGGGGCGCAGCGCGACCCGCGTTGGCTCCGCTGCGCGGCTGCCTCCTTCAAATCGCGAGTACTCCAATGCGTTGTTCAGCAGAAGACTGAGGCTGGAGGCACTGGCCAGGGCTGCATCGAGGGCCTCTTCCTGCTCCGGAAGCACGGGGCCCTTGCCGAGCAGGTCGGTTGCCGAAAGCAGCGCATTGGCCGAATTGCGGATTTCATGGCTGACCACGGCCAGCATCCTTGCCTTCTCCTGCGCGGCGCATTTGGCCAGATCCCGTGATCGCTTCATCTGGTAGGCCGCGAACGCCAGCGCCAGCAGGACGAGGGCGGCGGAAATCGCTTCCGTCCGGTAGTACAGCAGGATTGCGCCGACCGAGGGCGGCGTGCGGTACACCGTCTCCAGCCAGCCATCGATCACATCCCGGTGATGGGCGACCGAAAGCGCGCGGAGTCCGCTGTCGATGGTGTCCAGCAGCGCCTTGTCCTCGCGCCTGACCACCGCACGCACCACGATCGGCAGCTCCGCGACCGCACCGGACGCGACCAGGGTATGCTGGAAGTATCGGCGGATCACCGGGTTGTACAGCGCATCGGTTCCCAGCGCCGCATCCGCCGTTCCCGACTCGACCGCACCGAGGATCTGCGGCACTCCCGTGAACTCCAGCACCTTGATATCCGGATGATGGCGCCGGATCCAGTCAACGTACTGGCTGCCCTCGCGTACGGCGACCACGTGGCCGGCCAGCGCGCCAAGCGTAGCGAAACCGGGCCCCGCCGCGCGCGAGAACAGCAGTGTCCTACCCTCGTAGTAGGGCGGCGAGACCAGGAAGCGGTCATCCTGGGGAAGACCCAGGTCCATGACTGAAGGCACCAGATCGACCTTGCCCGACTGAAGCTGACGGTAGGCCTCCGTGGGCGATCCGGTGGGTACGAACTGGAAGCGGACGCCCGCGAGCCCGGCGATGTGCATCATGTAGCGATAGGCGGAAGCACCTTTCCCGGTGGCGAAGCCAACCGCACGCCCTCCGTCCAACTGCGGATCGGCGGCCACACGGATGATGCGCGCCTGCGTGACGTCGTCGTTGCGGGAGGAGTGATGGACTCCCGTGGCAAGCGCGCAGAGCAGAAGCGCGGCTGCAGCCAGCAGCCCGGCCATTCCTGTTGATCGTTTCATCGGCCTTCCAGAGGCGGGCAAAGCACGTGAGCGGATCTCACGGGACGTTGTGCTGGAGAAGCCGTTGCGACGCGGTGCTGTCACCCCGCGGTGCTCCTCCATTTCGGTGCTGGAAGGCTAGCAAAGAGTGCCCGATGCGTCTTTGCAACTAATTGTATTGGAGAACCTGAACGAGCCGTACATCATTCCTGCCCCGGCCCGCTGCCGCCTTCCCACTACACGAGGTGCCAACGCGACCCTGGGCGCGCCCGTCGGCAGACGCGCTCATTCCAGTCCCAACTCCGATGCGAACCTGAAAAGTTCGGCATTGCTGCTCACGCCGAGCTTGCGCATTGCCGCACGCTTCTGGGTGCTGACCGTCTGCTTGGTGACCGCCAGCTCAAGCGCAATCTCATTCACGCCCTTGCCCGCCAGGAGCAGATGTACCACCTGTGCTTCGCGAGGCGAGAGCAGTTCGCCGGCGGAATCGAATCCTTTCACATCGCGGCTGGCCAGGATGGCGGGTGAGAAATACCGGCGTCCCTGGGATGCGGCCAGCAACGCTCTGGCGACATGCCGCAGGTCATCCGACTTGCTGACCACCGCGGCCACCCCGCGCGTGAGCAGAACCTGGATGATCGGCCACTGGTCCAGCGCGGTGAGAACCACGATGCGCAGTGCCGGGTACCTGCTGCACAACGTATCCACCAACGCCAGGCCATCGCAGCCGTCGCCAGCGGGCATGGAGTAGTCGACGACGGCAACATCGGCAGGCTGGACAGCGAGGAGGTCCAGCAGTTCGACGCCGTTTGCAACGCTGGCCAGGCATTGGAATCCTGCCTGCTCATCGACGATCGCCTCAACCGCAAAGCGCGTAATCGGATGATCGTCGGCAATGACAACATCCTCGACTCGGTCTTTCATAGTGTTTTCCTTCGCATTGCGTTTTCGCGAACAGGAAACTTCACGGCCAACCTGACAAGCGTCAACAGAAGGAGGCGCGAAACATGCCTGTCGAATTCATCATCGCCGATGATCACCCCGTGGTCACCATCGGCGTTGCCCGGCTCATCGCCGCACACCCGGACCTGTCCCTGCGGGGGTGTGCCAGGAATTCGAGCGAGCTCGTCAACCTGCTGGCCACCACCAGCGTGCAGGTCGCGGTGATCGACTACTCGATGCCGGGTGGCGAGTACGGAGACGGTCTGTCATTGATCCGCTTCCTCCTGCGACGCTTTCCTCGCACGGCGCTCGTCCTGCTCACCGGGAACGACAGCAGCCACATCATCGAGCATGCGCAGCGGGCCGGCGTGAAATGCATCGTTGCCAAGTCCGATCCGCTGGAGTACCTGCCACCGGCCATTCTCGCCGCGGCGGTCGGCAGGAACCACCTGTCGCCGCGGATGCTCGAACTCGCTTCGCTGCATGAGCAGTTGCCGGGCGTGGTGCTGTCCGGGCGCGAGCTGGAGGTCCTGCGCCTTCTGGTCGAAGGTTACAGCCAGCGCGAGGTGGCCCGCCAGTTGTGCCGCAGCGTACAGACCATCAGTGCACAGAAGCGCTCGGCGATGAAGAAGCTCGGCCTCAACAGCACCATCGATGTCCATCGCTATGCTGCTGCCAATGGCTGGGTGACCTGTGCCGATGGCGGATAGGCTTGCGGCATTTGCAAACTAGTTCGATTGTGGAAGTGAACTGCCATCCATACAGTGACTGCAACTTAACTCGTAGTCCGGGGGAGCGGAATGACCATTGAACTGAATGCCTGCGTAGCCGGAGTGCTTGCACGGTTCGCTGCACTGGATGTCGAGCAGCAGCGGTGGTTCCTTGATTCGTTGAACGGCTACATGTACGCGTCCGCGCCGCAGCGGAGGCAGCTGCGCAGCAGGTGGGAGAACCATCGTCACGACGAGGTGGGCGGTCGCAGCGCCGTGCCCCGGCAGGCCTAGGCGGCCACGCGGGTGGAGTGGGGCGCCCGCACCCATCATCGCTGTTCCGTGACGCCCACGATCTGCACCGATTCCCGATACAGTGCAGCAACGCCGGACCTCGCCGCGCTTGCCTGCTCCAGTAGTGTCTCTTCCACGGGCAGAAGCCCGGAGCGACATGCCTGCACCACGTCCTTGCACTCCATCATCATCCACTTCGTCTGACTGTCGTCCATCACGATTCTCGACAGCACGCGCGAGGCTTTGCGCAGTGCGATCTCCCGCGATGTCGCATGGGCACAGACGTAGGCGTAGAGCGGGGGCGCGAGGCCATGGCGATCACGCCGCAGGTCGAACTTCATCAGAAAGCACACACGCATCCGAACACCGCATCTCCGGCCGGGTCAAACGACGCGCCATCGCGCCGACAGTGCAACTCCAGCGGGTTTCGCTGCAGTGCAATATGGCAACAGTGCAATCAAGTCCGCGTTCTTTCCATAGAACTTTTATCAATCATTCGTTGCCGAGCTGGCCGGACAAGGCGATCCGCGCTGAACTTCGGAGTTGTTCGATTGAGTGCTCCAGCCGGCGGACATAGCATGGACGGCGCGCCGGCGCAGGAAGCGGCGAGGGGGCTGTTACCTACATGGACCATGTCGAGGGGGTCAAGACGATGTTCGCAGCGGGAGCCGGAGTACTGTCGGATCTGCGTCACTGCCTGTGCCGGGACTCCGCAACGATGCCCCATGATGAAGGTGCCATCCTGGGGCCGTCATCTGCATCGGAAGAGGCAGGCGTGCGCAGCCACATTGCCTTCCTGTGCCGATTCCCCGATCGCGATGTGCCGGTGATTACCAGCCGGTTCATGGGCCGGTCACTGACGGTGAGCATCGGGCTGGAGCCCCGTGGCGTCGGTCACGCAGGAAAGCAGGCCACCGGGGCAGAGCAGCGTGCGCTGCGCAGCGCGTGCGGCCGCGGTCGCATCCATACCGTTGCCATATCCACACGCACCGCCGCTCCGATCACCCTGCACGGCATGTTCCGTTCGGTGCCCGATGGCGAAGGCGTGATGATCCTGTGCGCCGACGATGCGGTCCGCCAGCATGTGATCGCTCTGATGGGCCTGTCGAACCACTGTTCCAGCTGCGGCGCGACCCGCTGATTCCCTGTTACAGCGTGCGCAGTACACGAAGCTGAGCCGTTCATCCGCGCGGCCCGGGGTTTCGAATTATTCGGAATAGTTGCATACCCAGGCAGAGTATCCGTCCCTATCGTAGCGCCCTTCGATGAAGAGGGTGTCGGCAACGCCGCACCCCGACCTCAAGGAAGCTCCGATGAAACGCCTCATCCTGCTGGGCGCAGCCTTGCTGTTGCCCACGTTCGCCAGCGCCGAAATGCCGTCGATCCACGTCGGCGCCATGTACGAGTACCTGTTGCCCGACCAGGGCGCATTGCTGAAGCGTGTCCGCAACAGCGGTGACGCCACGGCATTCGTGCGTGTGCAGGTCACCGAGGTGCGCTACACGGAGGACAACACGCCTTACGAGGTCGATGTGGAGCCGGGTGTGTATGGCGGTGGTGGCAATGCCCTGATTGCCAGCCCTTCGCGCCTCATCGTTCCGCGCCAAGGGCAGCAGGCCACGCGGCTGCTCTTCCACGGCAATCGTGACAAGGAGCGCTATTACCGCGTCCGCTTCGTGCCTGTGCTGCCGAAGAAGGAGGACGAGTTCGCACTGACCGAGGCGCAGTCCGAGGACTATCGCCGTTCCATCGCGGCCGGCGTCAACGTGCTCACCGGCTATGGCGTCTTCGTCATCGTGCATCCGGAAAAGCCGTTGTCTGATCTGCGCACTGATCGACAGGCCGACCGCACCGTGGTGCACAACGCGGGCAACAGCACCGTGGTGCTCGACAACGTGCGCCAGTGCAGCACCGGCACCCAGCCCGGGCAATGCGGAGCGTCGCGCAGGGTGCATCTGTTGCCCGGACGCAGCGAGGCATTCGCACATCTGCCTGGCCAAGACCATCGCTTTGAAATCGTCGAGGGGAAATCCCGCAAATCCGTCCTGCTCGACTAGCAGCTTCCTCTGAAGCTGCGTCCACCGCCGCACACGTCGGCATTTTCCAACCCTGGAGCAATTGCAATGAACCTGAAGTCCATCACCGTGGCCGCCCTGGCCACCCTGACCCTGTCGCCGGCCGTCGCCTTCGCCGATCCGGAGCAGTTCCCGCTGCAGATCAACGTCACGGCCACCGTGCCGTCGCCGACCGGCCTGCAGATTTCCCCCGTGGGTGACTGGGCCGGCGAAACCCAGGACCTGCCGTGGAACATGACCACGCAGCGTCTGGAGCCGGTGCAGAAGCAGATCGACATGAAGAGCGGCCTGGGCGCGATCACTGCGCACCTTGCCTACGACGCCAAGCTGGCGGCAGACGCCGGTGAAATGCCGATGACGGTTTCCGTGGCCGGCAAGACCCTGGACGTGGGCCCGGCCGCCGCCGTTGAAGTCGCGACTGAAGTCGAGGCTGCGGCTGGCAAGCGTGCCCTCGTGTCCATCGCAGCGGCGCCGGCCGGCGGCGACTACCTGCAGGGCAACTACAGCGGCACCGTTTCGATGATGTTCGAAAGCCGTTCGCCGTAAGCACAGTCCTGTGCAGACCGGGCGCGCCCGGGCCCCCCCCGCGAGGGGGCGCCCGGCGCAGGATGTGTGAACAAATATTCATCAATTGTCTGGGCGCCCACCCTCAG